>DATNCF010000143.1:0-6769 GCA_035571675.1 Burkholderiales bacterium
GCGGCCGCGGCCGTAGAAGCGGTCCAGGCTGTCGGGCTTGGCCGTCTTCAGCGAGTCGCGTTGGGAGCGCAGAATGTCCTTGACCATCGCATCCGCGCGCGCCACCTCGGGGCGCTCGCGCAGACGCGCCACCCAGGCCGCCACGCCGGGGTACTCGTCCAGGGCAATGCCGAGCTGCTTGGCATAGCGGCCCACCCAGGGATAGGCGGCCATGTCGGCAATGCTGTAGTCGTCGCCGAGGAAGGCGCCGGCCGAGAGGCGCCGCTCCAGCACGCCATACTGGCGCTTCACTTCGGTGAGGTAGCGATGCAGGGCGTATTCATTTTCTCCCAGGGCGGCGTAGCTGAAGTGAATGGCCTGGCCGAACATGGGCCCGATGGAGGCCATCTGGAACATCAGCCATTGCATGACGCGCGAGCGTGCCGCCAACTCGGTGGGCAGGAACCGGCCGGTCTTCTCGGCAAGGTAAAAGAGGATGGCGCCGGACTCGAACACCGTGTGCGGCGCGCCGCCGGGACCGTCGTGGTCCACGATCACCGGGATCTTGCTGTTGGGATTGAGCGCGACGAACTCGGGCGCGAACTGCTGCTCGGCGGTGACGTCGATGGGATGCAGCTCGAAGGCGAGCCCGGTCTCGCACAGCATGAGCAGCACCTTGGCCACATTGGGCGTGCCGCCGGAATACAGCGTGATCATGGTTTCTCCCGGATGATGCCCCGCCAGACCAGGGACGGGTGCGCGTGGGATTCTAGCAGCGCGGACAGGGCCCGCCGCGCGAGGAGAAACCGTGCTACCAGCCCGACAGGTCGGCCACGCGGGCGCGGTGCACCGCCGGGGCGCCCATCCAGGCGAAGTCGAACAGGGCGCGCTTGAGAAAAATGTGGGCGTCGTATTCCCAGGTGTAGCCGATGCCGCCATGCGCCTCCACGCAATCGCGCGCCACCTGCTGGTAGCGGTCGGCGAGGTGCGCCTTGGCCAGCGCCGCGGCATAAGGGGAACGGTCGGGGATGTGGTCGTAGGCATGCGCGGCGTACCAGTACAGGCCGCGCATGGGCTCGGTCTCGATGGCCATGTTGGCAAGCTGGTGGCGCAGCGCCTGGAAACTCGCGATCTTGACGCCGAACTGTTCGCGCTCCTTGGCGTAATTAACGGCCAAGTCCACGCAGCGGCGGGCGCCGCCAAAAGCATCGGCGGCAAGCAGCACCAGGGCTGCGTCGCGCAGAGCAGCCGATTGTTCCTTGCCTTGAGGCAACAGCTCCACCGACGCACCGTCAAAACGAAGCTCACCCAAACGGCGCGTCCGGTCCACACCGTCGAGTGGGGAGATCATCACGCCCGATGCACCCGCTTCGGCCAGCCCGAGTTCGCCGCCGGCCAAGCCCACCACAAACAGTGCGGCATCCATGGCATTCGGCACGTTGCTTTTAACCCCCGCCGGCTTGCCGGCGGGCATCGTCCACTGCTCGGGGAGCCACACGGTGCCACCCTCGCCAAGGGCCACCGTGGCCAGCACCTCGCCCGAAGCCAGCTTAGGCAGCCATTTGGATTTCTGAGCCCCGCTGCCGGCGCGAGCGATGACGATGCCGGCCAGAGCCTGGCCAAGAAAAGGAACCGGCGCGGCGTGATAGCCCAACACCTCGGCGATCAAGGCCAGGTCGATCATCTCCAGCCCAAGTCCGCCATGCTCAGTTCCGATGCAGGTCCCGGCCGCGCCGAACTCGACCAGTTTCTCCCATAGCTGCGCATTGAAACCGGCCGCACCGTCGATATGCGCATGCACCGCGCGCAGATTGCACACTTCTTCGATCATGCGCGACAGCGACGACTGCAGCTCGGCTTGCTGCTCTGACAAAGCAAAGTTCATTTCAGGTTCTCGAGTATTTGTTCAAACGCTGCGCGGCAAACCTAATCCGCGTTCCGCGACGATGTTGCGCTGGATGTTGGACGTGCCGCCGGCAATGGACAGCGCCAGCGACGACATGTACTGCGCCACCCACTGCTCGTTGCCGCGCCGTTTGCCCTTCACGTCGTCGCGGTCCTGCCCCGCCGGGGGGGCAAGCAACAAATCATCCCCGAGCAGATCGCGCGCCAGCTTGGCCATGTCCTGGTTGGTGTTGGAACCGGCGATCTTGGTCATGAAGTTGAAAATGCCGGCATCCTGGCCGCGCAGGTTCATGGACAGTTGCCGGAAGCTGGAATAGCGGAACGACTCGATGTAGCCCAGGATGGCGGCGAGGCGCTGGCGCACGTCCGGGTCCTCGATGGCCGGCTTGCCGTTCTTGGTGCAGCGGCGCGCCAGGCCCACCAGGCTGCCGAAGGTGGCGGCCTGGCGCTCGGCGCCGGCGATGAAGCCGCGCTCGTGCTTCAGCGTGGAGCGCGACACGCTCCAGCCCTGGCCGCGCTCGCCCACGATCCAGTCGGCCGGCGTCACGGCGTTGTCGAAGAACACTTCGCAGAACTCGGACTGCCCCGTCATCTGCTTCAGCGGCCGGATGGTGATGCCGGGCTGCTTGAGGTCCATGAGCAGGTAGGAAATGCCCTCGTGCTTGGGCTTCTCCGGCTCGGTGCGCACCAGCACGAAAATGTACTGGCAGCGGTAGGCGAAGGACGTCCAGATTTTCTGGCCGTTCACCACCCATTGGCCGTCGCGCAATTCGCCCTTGGTGCGCAGCGACGCCAGGTCGCTGCCCGAGCCCGGCTCGCTGTAGCCCTGGGCCCACTGGTGTTCGCCCGACAGCGTCTTGGGGATGAAGCGCTCGCGCTGCCATTCGGCGCCCCGCTCCAGCAGCGTGGGCACGAGCATGGACACGCCGTTGCCGGGCACTTCAAGAGGCGCGCCCGCGCGGAAAAACTCCTCGCGGATGATGTCGGCTCGCAGCGGGTCGGGCGCCTGTTCCGAGCCGCCGTAGCGGCGCGGCACGTTGCGGTACAGATAGCCAGCCTCCACCGCCTTCGTCCGGAAGGCGCGCTCGCGCTCGACGCGCGGCACGCCGGCCAGCGCCTCGGCCGGCGAACCCTTGGGGGTGTCTTTCGAGGGCCAGTTCGCCTTGAGGAAGGCCTTCACCTCGTCGCGGAAGGCCGCGTAGGCGGCGCCGTATGCCAAATCCATGCTGTCTCCTGGCGGCCTGAGTGAGAGGGTGGCCGCTAAAATAGTATACTATTTATTCGCCGCATGCGCTGCGCGGTGTACACCGGCGGGCCGAGAGCGTTTTCTCGCATAATGATCGCTCTCCCCGCGTTGCCATGACCGACGAAGATCAATCATCCAAGGAATCCGCGGCAGCGGACCCGGCGCGCGCCGAACGCGTCCGCCGGGCCCTGCTCGCCGCCATCGAGGACCAGTTGAAACGGGGCGACCCGCCCGAGGCCCGCCAGACCCTGGCGCGCCTGCTCGCAGAGGGCCACACCAAGCAGAACGCGCTGCAGCTCATCGCCTTTGCGCTGGTGGCCGAGGTCACCGACGTGCTGCGCAACAATTCCGCCTATAACCGCGAACGCTACGTGGCCAACCTGAACCGGCTGCCCAAGCTGCCCTGGGAAGGGGACGGTGGCGAAGCCGGCTCCTGAATAAATTTTATCCGGCCTCGAAATGGGCCGGGCCGCGCCTGGTTTTCGGCGGACAGACACCGGCAATTGTTTCCCACCCCTCGCTTGCGCATTGATTCAAATAAGCAATCTCTGGTGCCGCGGAACGGGTGCTGATATGCTACGGGAAGCACTTGGTCCCTGGGAGGGGTTCGCATGTACGCCGGTTCCGCCAACGGTTCCGCCCCGCTGCCTACGCTGTTCGTCCACAACGAGGTCGAGGAGGCAGTAGTCGTCCGGAAGCAGCAAGAGGAGGAATATCCCTTCATCACCATCCAGAAGTTCTCTCCACGCATCGCCAAGGCCATCGAGCTCATGTGGGGCAATCCGGAACTGGAAACCTACTTCGACAAGCTCATCGTCGACGACCGCGGCGGGCGGGCCGGCTTCCCCAGGCCGGTCATGGATGCGCTGCTGAAGCTGTACAACGACCACACCAAGCGCTTCAACTTCAAAAAGGTCCCGGATTTCTTTGCCCACGACCCCTTGGCCGCGGCCAAGCACTGGGGTATCAGCGTCAGGCAGTAGGCACCCGTTCACCCAAGCCGAAGGCCCGGTATGCCGGGTCTTTTTGTTGCGGTAAAGGCGCAGGCTGGGCGGACTAGCCTTCCAGTATCGCCGTGGCGCCCAGGCCGCCGGCGGCGCAGATCGAAATCAGCGTCCGCCCTGAACGCCCCGTGCTCTTGCGGTGATCGGCCAGTTGCTTGGCCGCGCCCGCCAGGATGCGCGCCCCGGTGGCCGCGAACGGATGCCCCATGCCCACCGAGCTGCCGTTGACGTTCAGCTTGGCGCGATCGATGGATCCGAGCGGTGCATCCAGGCCCAGGCGCTTTTTGCAGTAGCCGGCGCTCTCCCACGCCGCCAGGGTGCACAGCACCTGTCCGGCGAAGGCCTCGTGGATTTCGTAATAGTCGAAGTCCTGCAGCTTGAGCCCGTTGCGCGCCAGCAGGCGCGGCACCGCGTGCGCCGGCGCCATCAGCAGCCCTTCGGCATCCGGACCGAAGTAGTCGACCGCGGCTGTCTCGGCGTCAACCAGCCAAGCCTGCACTGGGTGGCCGTTGGCCTGCGCCCAGGCTTCGTTGGACAGCAGCACCGCCGCCGCCCCGTCGGTCAGGGGTGTCGAGTTGCCCGCGGTCAGCGTGCCCTTGCCGGACGTGCGGTCGAAGGCGGGCGAGAGCTTGGCCAGCTTTTCCATTGAGCTGTCGGCGCGCAGGTTATTGTCGCGCATGAGACCCTTGTAGGGCACGATGAGCGCGGGATGAAATCCCCGCTCGTAGGCGGCGGCGGCGTTTTTGTGGCTGGCCAGGGCCAGTTCGTCCTGCGCCTGCCGGCTGATGCCCCATTCCTTCACCATGAGCTCGCAGTGCTCGCCCATGGACAGGCCGGTGCGGCGCTCATTGACGTTGGGGATGCTGGGGGCGAGCATGGACGGCCGGAACGCGGCCAGCGCGCCCAGGCGTTCGCCCGTGGAGCGCGCGCGGTTGAGGCGCAGCAGCAGGCCGCGGAAACGCTCGCTCACGGCAATGGGGGCATCGGAGGCCGAGTCCACGCCGCCCGCGACGCCCACCTCGATCTGGCTCGCGGCGATCTTGTTGCCCACGGCGATGGCGGTCTCGAGCGACGTGGCGCAGGCCTGCTGCACGTCGTAAGCCGGGGTCTGCGGGGCGAGTCCGCTGTTCAGCGCCGCCTCGCGGGCGATGTTGTGATCGCGCGAGTGCTTGAGCACGGCGCCGCCCGCCACTTCGCCGATGCGGCGGCCCTTGAGGCCGTAGGCTTCCACCACGCCGCCCAGCGCCGCGCTCAGCATGTCGATGTTGCTGGCGTCGGCGTAGGCCGTATTCTGGCGCGCGAAGGGAATGCGCTTGCCGCCGAGGATGGCCACGCGTTGCATGGGCTGCTGGGGTCGCATGAGAGCTCCTGGGATGCCTGCGCCGCTCAGTATAGAGGGGAAGGCTCGGGCAGGGCTGGCCGCGCGGGCTGCGCGAAGCCGTTGCCGCCCGAGAGGAAATCGGCCATGGCGCCGCCCACGTGCTCGTCCGACAGGGTGCCGACGTGTCCCAGTCCCTCGGTGCGCAGCAGCCGCGCGCCGCGCCAGGCCGCCGCCAGCGCCTCGCCCTGGACCAGGGGCACTTCGCGGTCGCCGCGGTCATGAATCACCAGCGCCTGCGCGCCCAGGCGCGCCGCCAGATGCGGCGGCTCGAGTTCCGTCCAGCGCAAGCCGTAGCGCTCCTCGATGGCTTCCTGCATGCGGCGGCGCACGCGCTCGGGCAGCCTGAGCAGGCGCGCGAAGCGGCGCGAGAAGCCGCTCATGTCGCTGGGCGCGTTGATGAGCACGGCGCGCTTCACGCGCGACGACAGGTCACGGTACTGCGACAGGGCGAGCGCGAGCGCGGTGCCGCCCAGCGAATGGCCCACCACCGCCGTGACGCCGCCGTAGTAGCGCGCCACCGCGGCGACGGCTTCGGCGAAATCCGGCAGGCCGGTGAGGCGGCCCTCGGACAGGCCGTGCGCCGGCTGGTCGAAGGCAATGACGCGGTAGCCCGCGGCGAGCAGCGGCCGCACCAGCGGCACCATCTGGGCGGCGCGACCGCCCCAGCCGTGAACCAGCAGCACCGCCGGCGCCTCGCTGTCGCCCCAGCGCCACGCCGCAAGGCGCCGGCCGCGATGCGGCACGAAGTCCGAGCGCGCATCCATGAAGGCGAACAGGTCCATGTCCTCGAAGCGCGTGGCGGGCGGAGTGAGGAACAGCCTCTCGGCCCACAGCCCGGCCAGCGACGGCGCGATATAGGAAGCGGCGCGCAAGCCGGTGCGGCCGACGCTGCCGGACAAAGTCGGGCTGGAGGGCATGAAACGAACGATCGTGCTATTTTTAAGCGTGTGCAAGGCCGTGCTCAACATGGATGCCTCCATCAAAAACTTAGCTGTGAGAAACCGCGCGAGCGGCGGAAGGGGAAGCTGCGTGGAAAGACTCGGGCAGGTGCTGGGCCATCAGCTTGTCGAACGCGGCCATGGCGCGGCCATGCGCCTCGCGGTCGCCCAGCAGCCGCCCGTATAAATAAAAGGACAGCAGAAAGCCGTACAGCTCGAACACCAGTTGCTTCACGTCGGTGCCGGCGCGCAGGTGCCCCTGCTCGACGGCGATGCGCGCTGCCTTTTCCACCGTCCCCACGCCCAGGCGCTGCAG
>DATNCF010000144.1:0-13225 GCA_035571675.1 Burkholderiales bacterium
GGCCGGTGAGCAGCGCGGCCGCGGGGAACAGCGGCAGGATGTAGGAACCCAGCTTGGAATCGGAAGCCGAGAAGAACAGGAACACCACCGCGCACCACAGCGCCAGGAAGCGTTCGGAGTTGAAGGAGCGCATGCGCGACAGCTTCACTTCTGGCGCCACGTACACGGCCTTGCCCTTGCAGGCGTTGGCGAAGCCCGCCGCCAGCGAGAACAGCCACGGCGTGGCGCCCAGCGCCAGCACGGGAACGAAATACCAGAAAGGCTGGTAGCGGCCATGCTGCTTGGTGAGGAAGCGCTCGAAGTGCTCGTGGATGAAGAAGAAGTGGAAGAACTCCTGATTGGCCAGCGACACGGCAATGAACCACGGCGCCGCGATGAGGAGGAACAGCGCCAGTCCGGGCAGCCAGTGCAGCCGGGCGAGGCGCCGCCAGTCGCGCGCCAGCAGCACATAGGCGGCGAAGGCCGCGCCGGGCAGCACGATGCCGATCAGCCCCTTGGACAGCATGGCCAGCGCCGCCGCCGCCCAGGCCGCCAGCATCCAGTTGCGCTCGGCGCGCGGCGCAGTGCCGTCGCGCTGGCCCATCATGCAGAACAGCACCGTGGCGGACATGAAGACGCTCACGCCCATGTCCAGGGTGAGGAAGTGGCCGACGAAGGCGTAGATGCCGCTGCTCGCCAGCACCGCCGCGGACGCCAGTCCCACCGGCGGGCCGAAGGCGCGGTTGCCGATCAGCCACACCAGCAGCACGCCGAGAAAACCGGTGAGCGCCGGCCACAGCCGCGCCGCCCAGTCGTGCAGGCCGAACACGCTGAAAGCGGCGGCGGTGGCCCAGTACTGCAGCGCCGGCTTTTCGAAATACTTGAAGCCGTTGAGCCGCGGCGTCAGCCAGTCGCCGCTGGCCACCATCTCACGCGGTATCTCGGCGTAGCGGCCCTCGTCGGCCTTCACCAGCTTGCGATAGCCGATGTTGCCGAACCAGGCCAGCGCGAACGCGAGCGCGATCAGAATCAGCCACGCGTGAGGCGGCGCCGCCAACGCAAGGGGCCGCTTGAACGGAGAGGCGTCGCTGGGCGCCCCTTTCAGGCCGCCCTGGAAAGCCAGGATGTCAGCGTTCGAAGCCATGGTGGAGCGTTAGGTAGGCAGAAGCGCCGCCGCCACCTTGCGTCCCTCCGCCACCAGGATGTTGTAGGTGCGGCAGGCGGCCTGCGCGTCCATGACTTCCAGCCCCACCCGGGCCTCGGCCAGCTTGCGGGCGATGGGACGCCACAGCTCGGCGCGCGGAAAGCGCAATTGCGGGCCCGTGCCCAGCAGCAGCACTTCGCTGTCCAGCGCCATGAGGACTTCCAGGTCCGCGGCGGTCAGGGCATCGAAGCTCGCGGCGCTCCAGGCCTGGACGCGCTCGGGCAGCACGATCAGGCTGCCGTCGTGGCGCTGGCCGTTGACCAGCACAAAACCGTCACCATAACCGGTGAAAGTGTTGATGCCCGATGGCCCGGACTGGTGGAGTTTCAAGGACTGTTCTGGGTTCAGGAATGCGTGGTGAGGCCGGAGGCGCGCCGAAGTCGCGAAATGCCATGCAATTTAGGGGTTTAACCTGCTCAAATCCGGCTAAGTGTCGGTTAGAATTATATCTTTTTGCGGGCGCCCCCGGCCGGATTTCCTGAGCTTGGCCCGCGAAACCGGCCCAACGACGCGAGGCCTTATGAAACCCACCGAACCCGTGCTGTCCCCGGCGCTTAACCTGAAATCCACGCTGCGGCCCATCCGCAAGTCGGCCAAGCTGGCCGATGTGTGCTACGACATTCGCGGCCCGGTGATGGCCCGTGCACGGCAGATGGAGGAAGAGGGCCAGCGAATTCTCAAGCTGAACATCGGCAACCTCGCGCCCTTCGGCTTCGACGCGCCCGACGAGGTGCGCCGCGACGTCATCGTCAACCTGCCCAACGCCTCGGGCTACTCCGACTCCAAGGGCCTGTTCGCGGCGCGCAAGGCCATCATGCAGTACACCCAGCAGAAGGGCATTGCCGGGGTGGGCATGGACGACATCATCGTGGGTAACGGCGCCTCCGAGCTCATCGTCATGTCCATGCAGGGGCTGTTGGACAACGGCGACGAGGTGCTGGTGCCGGCGCCCGACTATCCGCTATGGACCGCGGCGGTGAGCCTGGCCGGCGGCACGCCGCGCCACTACCTGTGCGACGAGGGCGCCGGCTGGCTGCCCGACCTCGCCGACCTGAAAAGCAAGATCGGCCCGCGCACCCGCGCCCTGGTGCTGATCAATCCCAACAACCCCACCGGCGCGCTGTATCCCGACGACCTGCTGCGCGAGCTGGTGGACATCGCGCGCCAGAACCAGCTCATCGTGCTGGCCGACGAAATCTACGACAAGACCTTGTACGACGGCGCCACCCACACCTCGGTGGCCTCGCTGGCCGAAGACGTGCTGTTCATCACCTTCAACGGCCTGTCGAAGAACTACCGCGCCTGCGGCTACCGCACCGGCTGGATGGTGATTTCGGGCGCGAAATCGCACGCCGCCGACTACATCGAGGGGCTCAACATCCTCGCCTCCATGCGGCTGTGCGCCAACGTGCCGGGGCAGTATGCCATCCAGACCGCCCTGGGCGGCTACCAAAGCATCAACGACCTGGTGGGGCCGGGCGGGCGCCTGGCGCGCCAGCGCGACCTCGCGCACACCCTGCTCAACGCCATCCCCGGGGTGAGCTGCGTCAAGCCGCGCGCGGCACTGTACATGTTCCCGCGCTTCGACCCGGCCATGTACCCCATCGCCGACGACCAGCAGTTCATCCTCGAGCTGCTGGAAGAGCAAAAGGTGCTGCTGGTGCAGGGCACGGGCTTCAACTGGCCCCACACCGACCACGCGCGCATCGTGTTCCTGCCCAATCCCGACGACCTGACCGACGCCATCGGGCGCGTCGAGCGCTTCCTGACCGGCTACCGCAAGCGCGCCGCGAGATGAACCTGCGCATCATCGACGTCACCGACGCCGCGGGCCGCGTGGTGGAGCCGCAGTGGCTGGCGCGCGCCGAGGGCGTGCACCGGCAGTTGCGTCCGCACCTGCCGGCGGACTACGCAGCCAAGATGAAGCGCGTGTTCGCGGGCGGCGGGCGCATGGCCGTGGCGGCCGAGGGCGAGTCGGTCCTGGGCGTGGGCGTGCACCGCGTGCACGAGAACACCGCAGAGGGCGTGAAAATGTACGTGGATGATCTGGTCACCGACGAGACGCGGCGCTCCAAGGGCGTGGGCCACGCGCTCATGCAGCACCTGCAGGGCATGGCGCGCGCCGCGGGCTGCGCCGAGTACACCCTCGATTCGGGCACGCACCGCCAGCAGGCGCACAAGTTCTATTTCCGCGAGGGCATGGTCATCACCTCGTTCCATTTCAAGAAATCGCTATGAAGCCCATCAACGTAGGTTTGCTCGGCATTGGTACGGTAGGCGGTGGTACCTGGGAGGTCCTGAACCGCAACCAGGAGGAAATCACGCGCCGCGCCGGCCGCGGCATCGTCATCGCCAAGGTGGCCGACAAGGACATCGAGCGGGCGAAAAAGATCACCGGCGGTAAGGTCCCCGTGACGCCTGACGCCAACGAGGTGCTCACCGACCCCGCCATCGACATCGTCATCGAGCTGATCGGCGGCTACACCGTGGCCAAGGAGTTCGTGCTCCGCGCCATCGCCAACGGCAAGCACGTGGTGACGGCCAACAAGGCGCTGCTCGCCACGCACGGCAACGAGATTTTCGCCGCGGCGCGCGAGAAGGGCGTCATGGTGGCCTTCGAGGCGGCGGTGGCGGGCGGCATTCCCATCATCAAGGCGCTGCGCGAAGGGCTCACCGCCAACCGCATCGAGTGGATTGCCGGCATCATCAACGGCACCTCCAACTTCATCCTGTCCGAAATGCGCGACAAGGGCCTGCCCTTCGGCGACGTGCTCAAGGAGGCGCAGCGCCTGGGCTACGCCGAGGCCGACCCCACCTTCGACATCGAGGGCGTCGACGCCGCGCACAAGCTCACCATCATGTCGGCCATCGCCTTCGGCATTCCCATGCAGTTCGAAAAGGCCTACACCGAGGGCATCTCCAAGCTCACGCGCGAGGACATCCAGTACGCCGAGCAGCTCGGCTACCGCATCAAGCTTCTGGGCATCACGCGCAGCACTCCGGAGGGCATCGAGTTGCGCGTGCATCCCACGCTTATCCCCACGAAGCGCCTCATCGCCAACGTCGAAGGGGTGATGAACGCCGTGCTGGTCAAGGGCGACGCCGTCGGGGCGACCATGTACTACGGCGCCGGCGCCGGCGCCATGCCCACGGCTTCGGCGGTGGTGGCGGACCTAGTGGACATCACGCGCCTGCACACCGCCGATCCCGAGCACCGCGTGCCGCACCTCGCATTCCAGCCCGACCGGCTGGCGGCCACGCGCATCCTGCCCATGGAGGAAGTGAGCACCTCGTACTACCTGCGCCTGCGCGTGGCCGACCAGCCCGGCGTGCTGGCCGACATAACACGTATTCTTGCGGACGGCGGGATTTCCATCGACGCAATGGTGCAGAAGGAACCTTCAGAAGGGGAAGACCAGGTCGACATCATCATGCTGACGCACCAAACTCGCGAGAAGCATGTCAACGCGGCCATAGGACGCATGGAGGCGCTGCCCGTTGTGAAGAGCAAGGTAACGCGCATTCGACTTGAGGAATTGGCCAAATAATAGATGCACCTGGTCACGAGGCTCCCCGCTCCGCGGGGAGGAGTAAGACCATCGCGCTCTGGTCCGAGATTCCGCTCCGGCTCAACCTTCGGTCCGATCGGTTTTTAGTCCTTCCCGCGAAGCGGGAAGCCTCGTGAAAAACAGCCAGTGGAATCATGAAATACGTCAGCACTCGCGGCAACGCTAACTCGGAAACCTTCACCGGCATCCTGTTGGGCGGACTGGCCCCCGACGGCGGTCTTTATCTGCCTGAAGCGCCGCCAAAGTTCTCTCTCGCTGACCTGTCCGCAATGCGCGGCATGGGCTATCGCGACCTCGCCTTCGCCATCCTGTCGAAATTCGCGGACGACATCCCCGCGGCTGATCTGCGCGCCCTGATCGACAAGACCTATACGCGCCAAGCCTTCGGCAGCGATGACATCACTCCGCTGAAAACACTCGAACCGGGATTGCACGTCCTCGGCCTCTCCAATGGCCCCACGCTCGCCTTCAAAGACGTGGCCATGCAGCTGCTCGGCAACCTGTTCGAGTACACCTTAGCCAAGCGCGGCGAAGAGCTGAATATCCTGGGTGCGACATCCGGAGATACAGGTTCCGCCGCGGAATATGCCATGCGCGGCAAGCGCGGCATACGCGTATTCATGCTCTCCCCGCACGGCCGCATGAGCGCGTTCCAGCAGGCGCAAATGTATTCGCTCGCCGATCCCAACATCTTCAACATCGCCGTGCGCGGCGTGTTCGACGACTGCCAGGACATGGTGAAGGCGGTGAGCAACGACGCCGCGTTCAAGGCCAGGCACCGGATCGGCACCGTGAACTCCATCAACTGGGCGCGGGTGGCGGCGCAGGTGGTGTATTACTTCAAGGGTTATTTCGCGGCGACGAAGTCCAACACCGAGTCCGTGTCCTTCGCCGTGCCCTCGGGCAATTTCGGCAACATCTACGCCGGGCATATGGCGAGGCAAATGGGATTGCCCATCAGAAAATTGATACTCGCCACCAACGAGAACAACGTGCTGGACGAGTTCTTCCGCACCGGGCGCTATCGCGTGCGCAGCCAGGTGCACCAGACTTCCAGCCCGTCCATGGACATTTCCAAGGCCTCCAATTTCGAGCGCTTCATTTTCGACCTGGTGGGACGCGACCCCGCGCGGGTGCGGGCGCTGTGGAAGGACGTGGACGACAGGGGGCTGTTCGACCTGTCGGCCGCGCCCGAATTCAGGCGCATCGCCGACTACGCCTTCGTCTCCGGCACGAGCAGCCATGCCGACCGCCTCGCCACCATCCGCCGCGTGTGGAAGGACCACGGCATGATGATCGACACCCACACCGCCGACGGCGTGAAGGTGGGCCTCGAGCACCGCGAGGCCGGCGTGCCGCTGCTGTGCCTGGAGACCGCGTTGCCGGCCAAGTTCGCCGAGACCATCCGTGAGGCGCTGGGGCGCGATCCCGAGCGCCCCGCCGGCCTGGAAGACCTGGAGCAGCGGCCCAGGCGCGTCGAAGTGATGGACGCCGACGTGGCGGCGGTAAAGCGCTTCATCGAAGCGCACGCCGGCTAATCTTGCCTGGCTGAAGTTTAGGGCTGTGCCGCGACCAGCAGGCCGAGACCGATCACCGCCGGCAGAGCCTGCACGAACAGGATGCGCCGGCTCACCGTGGCCGCGCCGAAAACGCCGGCGACGATGACGCAGGCGAGGAAGAACACCTTGATCCCAAAGGCGCCGGGCCAGCCCGCTGCGCTGGCGATCAATCCCCACGCCAGCCCCGCCGCCAGAAAGCCGTTGTACAGACCCTGGTTGGCCGCCAGCGTTTTCGACTCCTCGGCGAATTCAGGCGTGAGGTTGAACACGCGCCGTCCCGTGGGCTTGGTCCACAGGAACATTTCCAGCACCAGGAACCAGGCGTGCAGCAGCGCCACTACGGCCACCACCACGGATGCGGCGATGCCCAGCCCGCTCATGCCGGGTTCTTCAGCGCCGCTGCGGTGGCGCCGGATTCAACGGCCTTGACGGCCGCGGCATGGTGCACAGCCACCTCGTCGGCGGAGGCCGGGGCGAAACCCAGGTCGCGTATCAGCCCGTCGTGCAGGCCGTACACCCAGCCGTGCACGGCCAGGTTTTGTCCGCGCCGCCAGGCGTCCTGCACCACGGTGGCGCGGCACAGGTTCACGGCCTGCTCAATGACGTTCAACTCGCACAGCCGGTCGGTGCGCCAGGCGTCGCTGGGCGCGTTGGCCAGGAACGCCTCGTGTCGGCCGGCCACGTCCTGCACGTGGCGCAGCCAGTTGTCAATGAGGCCGAGCGGCTTGCCGAACCATGCCGCCTGCACGCCGCCGCAGCCGTAGTGGCCCACGATCATGATGTGCTCGACCTTGAGCACGTCCACGGCGTACTGCACCACCGACAGGCAATTGAGGTCGGTGTGCACCACCACGTTGGCCACGTTGCGGTGGACGAACAACTCGCCCGGCAGCAGGTCGACGATTTCGTTGGCCGGCACCCGGCTGTCGGAGCAGCCCACCCACAGGTAGCGCGGGGCCTGTTGGGACACCAGGCGCTGGAAGAACTTCGGGTCGGCGGCGGTGCGCGCGCGCGACCAGGCGCGGTTGCGTTCGAACAGATCGGGAAGGCTTTTCATGCCGCCATTCTACGAGAAGCCGCCAATCCGCTTCCGACGCGGCGCAGATATCAGTATTGGCCGGTATGCTATCATTTCCACGATTGATAGCAATTCGGATGAGCACGATGGCCGATCTCAGTCTAAGGGGGCTTGATGCTTCGACATTGGCCCGCATCAAGTCGAGCGCGCGCCGCCGCAAAATCAGCGTCAATCGGCTGATCGTGGAGACACTGCGCGAGCGCTACGCCGAGACCGAACAGGTCTTTGACGATCTCGATGCGTTGGCCGGCGTCTGGTCCAGAGCGGAAGCGCAGGAGTTCAACGACGCGGTGCAGCCCTTTTCGGACATCGAATCCGGGTTGTGGGCGGCTGAACCCAAGGGGGCGTACCGTGTGCCAAAGCGGGGCGTGGGCGCAAAAGCAAGCCGGCGCAAATGACCGAACTGCTGATCGATACCAACGTCTACAGCGGGTTCATGCTTGGCCAGCCCGCGGCCGTGTCCGCGCTGCGCTCGACGGCGCAGGTTCACCTCCCGCTGATCGTGCTTGGCGAACTGTTGGCGGGCTTCGCTGCCGGCACCCGTGAGGCGCGAAACCGCGATCAACTGGCGCGTTTCATGGCCTCGCCGCGCGTACACGTCCTCACCCCGGACGAGAAGACGGCTCGCGCTTATGCGGAGTTATTCGCCGAACTACGGCGGCGCGGAATGCCCGTGCCGACCAACGACTTGTGGATTGGCGCACTGGCCCGTCAGCATCGCCTGCCGCTGCTCAGCTTCGATGCTCATTTCCGCAGCATGCCCGGAGTCATCCTGGCGAACTGATCCTTCTGCAAGGAATCAGGCGCGCTTCTTCAGCCTCACCGGCAGCCCGCCGCGCGGGCGCATGGTGACGGCCACTTCGCCGAAGGGCTCCTCGCCGCTGAGCGTTTCCACGTCGTAATTCTGGTAGATCTGCGCCAGCAGCAGTTGCGCTTCCAACTCGGCCATGTTGGCGCCGATGCAGAAGCGCGGGCCGGCGCCGAAGGGGATGTAGGAGCAGCGATGCCCGGGCTTGCCCTTCTCGAAGCGCTCGGGGCGGAACTCAAGGGGGTCGTCCCACCAGCGCGGATCGCGGTGCACGTGGTACAGGCTGGTGTACAGCATGGTGCCGGCTGGAATGGCGTAGCCGGCGAGCTCGGCGTCGGCGATCACGGCGCGTGGGATGATGGGCGCGGTGGGGTACAGGCGCAGGATTTCCGAGAAGGTGTGGGCGAGGTAGGGCAGCTTGGGCAGGTCGGCCATGGTCGGCGCACGCTTGCCCAGCACCGTGTCGATCTCGGCCTGCAACTTGCGCCTCACCTCGGGGTTGCGCGACAGCGCCGAGCAGCCCCAGGTCAGCGCCATGGCCGTGGTCTCGTGGCCGGCGCCGATAATGGTCACCACTTCGTCGCGCAACTGCTCGGGCGGCATGGGCTCGCCGTCCTCGTAGCGCGCGTCCAGCAGGGCGCCCAGCAGGTCTGGGATGGGCTGCTTGCCGCGGCGCGCGTTGATCAGGCCGTACACGGCGCCGTTCAGGTTGGCCATGGCGCGGTGGAAGGCGCGGTTGCCGCGCGTGGGCCACGACAGCGGCGGATGCAGCGGATTCTTGACCGTGGCGAAGGCGGTGTGCGCGCCCACGTTGATGGACTCGATGATGACGCGCGTGGCCGCGAGGTCGTCCACGCTGAACATGCCCTTGCCGATGATCTCCAGGGTGGTGAGCAGCATCTCCTCCTGGAAGTCCACCTCGCCGCCGCCGCGCTCGTCCCAGCGCGCGATCATGGCCGCGCCGCTGTCGGTGATCGTGCTGGCGAGCTTAGCGATGGACTGGCGGTGGAAGGACGGGTTCATGAGCTTGCGCTGCTTGGCCCACAGCTCGCCCGTGCTCATGAGCAGGCCCTGGCCCAGCACGATGGGCAGGCCCACCTTGGTGGTGATGGTGGAGTACTTCACGAACTTGTCGCGTTGCACGATCAGCACCTGCTCGGCGAGATCGGCGGTGAACACGGCGTGCGCGGTCTTGTGGCCCAGGCGCAGCCGCGCGATGGGGCCGCAGGCGTCCCGGGCGGTGCCCAGCAGGCCGAGGATGTTGCGGTTGACTTCCGGCAGGTGGCCAAGCAGCCCGGCGCCTGGAAAAGTGGGCGCGCGCTCGAGAGGCTGCGCCGGGGCCGGTGCGACAGGGCGCTCGTCGGCGGTGTCGGCCTTCAGGCCTGCGGTATCTGGGGCGTTCAACTCGGCACCTCATTTAGTCGTGAATCGGGGCCGATTAGACGCGCCTTGTGCCCGAATGGCAAGCATTTCGGCCGGATGGACTTGATCCGGCGGCACGGCCCGGGGGCGCAGTAGGAGCCTTGTAGGCCTGATTCCTACATGGGTGGGATCGAAGCCATCGCGCGGTGCGATGGCACGTGTGTGGCCCTAACGCGGTGGGGCAGAGCCGGCCAGAATGGCCTCGAAAGCGGTGGCCGCGGGCAGGGTACCGAAGGCCCGACCCCCGTGTGCATCGAGGCGGCTGGCGCAAAACGCGTCGGCCATGGCGGCGCTGGAATGGCGCAGCATGAGGCTGGCCTGCAGTGCGATGGCCAGTTGCTCTACCGCGCGCCGTGCGCCGCTTTCCAGGTGCTCGCGCTCGCCCAGCGTGCGTTTGGCCGCGTTCAGTGCGGGCCTGATGCGCGGTCCGCCGAGGGCGATTTCCTCGAGCAGCAACTCCGCGGCGCGCGGGCTTCTTTCCATTGAGCGCAGCAGGTCGAGGCAGATCACGTTGGCCGAGCCTTCCCAGATGCCGTTCAGCGGCGCTTCGCGATACAGGCGGGCCAGCGGGCCTTCCTCGACGTAGCCGTTGCCGCCCAGGCATTCCATGGCCTCAACGGCCACGGCCGGCAGGCGTTTGCAATGCCAGTACTTGGCCACCGGCGTCATGACGCGCGCCAGCAACTGTGCGTCGGAGGAGCCGCTCAGTTGGCCGTTCCGGCCCTCATCGAAGGCGCGCGCGAGGCGAAAGGCGGTGAGCATGGCCGCCTCGGTCTCAATGGCGAGGTCGGCCAGCACGTTTTTCATCAGCGGCTGCTCGGCCAGCGTCTTGCCGAAGGCCTTGCGGTGGCGGCAGTGGTGCAGCGCTTCCTCGAAGCCGGCGCGCATCATGCCGGCGGTGGCCACCACGATGTCGAAGCGCGTCAGATGCGCCATCTCGATCAGCGTGGCGATGCCGCGGCCGGGCTCGCCGATGCGCCGCGCCAGGGCGTCCGAGTATTCGATTTCGGAGGAGGCGTTGGAGCGGTTGCCCAGCTTGTCCTTCAGGCGCTGGATGAATATGCCGTTGCGCGCTCCATCGGGCAGCCAGCGCGGCACGAAGAAACAGGTCACGCCTTCATTGAGGCGCGCCAGGGTGAAAAAGCCGTCGCTCATGGGCGCGGAACAGAACCACTTGTGGCCGGTGAGAGCGTGGTCCAGGTCCGACGTTTCGGCCGATGTTCCTCCTATGGGCACGGCGCGCGTCTCGACGGCGCGCAGGTCCGAGCCGCCCTGCTTCTCGGTCATGGCCATGCCCACCGTGACCGCGCGCTTGCCGGCCAGCGGCAGCGGGCGCGGATCGTAATCGCGCGCCGTGAGCTTCGGCGCCCACGCGGCCTTCAATTGCGCGTCGTGGCCGAACATCTGCATGGAGGCGAAGGTCATGGTGACCGGACAGGCCGTGCCGTTTTCGCCCTGGTTCCACAGGTAGTTGAGCGCGGCGCGCGCCACGAAGGCGCCCGCGCCCGTGGTCCACGCCAGGGAGTGCAGGCCCGCGCCGAAGGCGAGGCCCATCAGCTCGTGGTAAGCGGGATGAAAATCGACTGTGTCGATGCGGTTGCCGAAGCGGTCGTGGGTGCGCAGTTCGGGCGAGTGGCGGTTGGCGTCGCGCGCGAGCAGCCGGAACGCGGCGCTGCCCACCCGCGCCCCCAGGGCTTGCGCGTCCGCATCGATCCAGCCGCCGCCCTCGCGCGCCACCGTCTCGCCCAGCGTCGGGTTGGCATTCCAGGGGTTGTAGTCCTCCAGCGCCGGCGGCTGGTTGAAAACGCGATGGGTGGGCGCGTTCATGGCCTGGCCGCGCGAGTCAGGACTTGGAGCGCACCAGCAAAACGGGCACGGTGGTGGCGCGCACGATTTCCTCGGCGTCGCTGCCCATGAGCACGCGGCGCAGCCCCTTGCGGCCGTGGGTGCCGAGCACGATGACGTCGGCGCGCCACCTTTTCGCCTCGGCGACGATTTTGTCGGCCGCGGTCGCGCCCATGCTTTCGATCAGCGTGGATTCGGGCTCTACCCCCGCCTTCTGCACCTGCGCCACCGCCTTGGCCAGGATTTTCCGGCCGCCTTCGCGCAGCATGTCGATCATGTCGGCGGCGCCGTAGGCGGCCACATCGGGGGCGGCGCTGATGATCAATTCGTTCACCACGTGGACGAGGCGGATGCGGGCGTTGTCGTCGTGCGCCAGCTTCACCGCCTCGCGCAGGCCGAGGTTGGAAGTGGTGCTGCCGTCCACGGGCACCAGGATGCGTTTGTACATGGGAGACCTTTCAGCGAATGAGGGGATGCCTTGAAGACATGTTGGATGGCGGTGACGCCATGTTGGATGGCTATGAAGCCATGTTGGATGGCTATGAAGCCATGTTGGATGACCTACGAGGCCATGCGAATCTTGCGGTTGTACCAGGAGCGGATTTCGCCGGGCTTCGGGGTCGCCTTGATGATCACCCGGCCGCCGCCGTAGTGCTTCTTGGTGGCGTCGGGCTGCTTGCTGCGATCCGGCCGGAACGCGGCGTACTTGGCGTCCATGGCTTCCTGCACCCAGGGCACGCTGGACGGATCTTCGATGATGGTGGCGGTGCAGTTGGCGACCACCACGTGCAGGTCGACCCAGGCCTCGCCTTCCTCCACCATGCAGCACACGCGCGGGTCGCGGCGGATGTGGCCCACCTTGGCCGACTTGGCGAGGGTGCCGGTGTAGAAGGAGCCGTCCTTGTACACGTACCACAGGGGCGTCATGAAGGGCTCGCCGGACTTGCGCAGGGTGCCCAGAATGAGCGTGTGCCCCTTGGTCAGGAATTCGTTGATTTCCTCGTCGGTGAGTTTGACGCCCATGCCAGCTCCTTTGATGTTCGCGAAAGAGAAAGTGCAAAGAAAATGTATGCGCCGGGGCGCGTTGCGGGGATTATGAACCAGAGCCGCCCCCCGTGCGTCCCGAGCCGACCCGCGTGATCGGCGCCATCGTGGCCTCTGGTGACGAGAGCGCCTTGCGCAAGCGCATCCAGCAGCACTGGGACGCCGGCGCCGATCACCTGCATCCAGGCCCTGCAAGCGGCATAAAAATAGTATACTATTTCTGTGCCGCCATGTCGTGCGGCCACCGGCAACCATGGCAAGGCAACCATGGCAAGGCAACCATGGCAAGGCAACAATGGCAAAGGAACCCGCATGAGCGACGCAGCACAATCCAAATCAGACAAGAACGGCAACAACCCCAATTACGGCGTGCTCACCGACGCCGGCATCGAGCGGCTGAGGAAAAAAGTCGGCATCCCGCAGCCCAAGCCCACCCAGCCGCACAACGTGGAAGTCACCCGCGACGGCACGCGCCATTTCGCCAGCGGCTACGGCGACGACAACCCGCTGTGGAGCGATTCCGACTACGGCAGGAAGACGCGCTGGGGCGATCTGATCGCTCCGCCCAACTTCCTTTACACCATGGGTGAGAACGCCGCGCCGCCGCTCACGCCCGAGCAGAAGGCCATCCTCAAGGGCGACCCCCTGGCGGGCCTGGGCTCCTACCAGGCGGTGATGGAGTTCGAGTACTGGCGCCCGCTGCGCCTGGGGGACGGG
>DATNCF010000145.1:0-4474 GCA_035571675.1 Burkholderiales bacterium
CAGCCGCTACGGCGGTGCAATGACCGGCAACAAGGTGGAATGGAAAGTGGCGCCGCGGGAAAACGTGCGCGGGCGCACGGTGCTGGTCCTGGACGACATACTCGACGACGGCCACACCCTGGCCAACATCCGCGAGCGCATCCTGGCCGAGGGCGCCGAGGCGTTTTACTGCGCCGT
This sequence comes from Burkholderiales bacterium, assembly GCA_035571675.1. Classification (GTDB taxonomy): domain Bacteria; phylum Pseudomonadota; class Gammaproteobacteria; order Burkholderiales; family SG8-39; genus CAIYPG01. The sequence goes on from DATNCF010000145.1 coordinate 178, forward strand.
GCTCACCCAGAAGGAAAAGGGCGTGGCCAAGCCCATCCAGGCCGATTTCGTCGGGCTTACCGTGCCCGACCGCTACGTGTTCGGCTGCGGCATGGACTGCAAGGGCGCCTGGCGCAACCTGCCGTCCATCCACGCGGTGCGCGGCACCTGAACGGAGCCCCGAAGAAGGGGATAATTCCGGTCCTCGCTCCCGACTCAAGAAAAAGTTCCGCTCCATGTACGCCATCATCGGGGGCAGCGGCCTCGCTTCGCTGCCCGACCTGGATATCGTCGAACGCCGCCGCGTCGCCACGCTCTACGGCGAGCCCTCGTCGGCCCTGGTGTTCGGCCGGCTGGCGGGCAGCCCGGTGGTGTTCCTGGCCCGCCACGGCGAGGCGCATTCCATCGCCCCGCACCAGGTCAACTACCGCGCCAACCTGCGCGCCCTGGCCGACGCCGGCGCCACCGACATCGTGGCCGTGGCCTCGGTGGGCGGCATACGCGCCGAGTTCGGTCCCGAAACCCTGGTGGTGCCGGACCAGATCATCGACTACACCTGGGGCCGGGCGTCCACCTTTTTCGAGCAGCCCGAGCCGGTGCGCCACGTCGACTTCACCCAGCCCTACAGCGAGCGGCTGCGGCGCAAAATTCTGGCCGCGGCGGAACAGGCGGGCGAGGGCGCGTACGACGGCGGGACTTACGGCGCCACGCAGGGCCCGCGGCTGGAGAGCGCCGCCGAGATCACGCGCATGGAGCGCGACGGCGCCGACCTGGTGGGCATGACCGGCATGCCCGAGGCCGCGCTGGCGCGCGAGCTCAACCTGGATTACGCGGCCATCGCCGTGGTGGTGAACCACGCCGCCGGCCGCGGGGCCAGCGAACAGGAGATACGCATGGAAGATCTGGAAGCGGCGCTGGCGCGCGCCATTGCAAGGGTGCGCGCCATCCTGCGCGCCCTGGTTGCCGGAGCGCGCACATGATCCGCAACGTACTGCGCATGGGCGACCCGCTGCTGTTCGCGCCGTCGAAGCGCGTCGAGGCCTTCGCCACCCCCGAACTCGACGCCCTCATCACCGACATGCGCGACACCATGGCCAGCCTGAACGGCGCGGGCCTCGCGGCGCCGCAGATCGCCGTGCCGCTGCGCGTGGTGATTTTCGGCGTCAAGGGCAACCCGCGCTATCCAGACGCCGAGGAAGTGCCCGAGACCGTGCTCATCAACCCGGTGATCACGCCGCTCGCCGCCGAGATGGAAGACGGCTGGGAGGGCTGCCTGTCGGTGCCCGGCATGCGCGGCGTGGTGCCGCGCTGGAAGCACATCCGCTACGAGGGCTTCGACCAGCAGGGCCGGCCCATCAGCCGCGAGGTGAGCGATTTCCATGCGCGGGTGGTGCAGCACGAGTGCGACCACCTGGACGGTATTCTTTATCCCATGCGGGTGAAGGATTTCACGCGCTTCGGCTTCATCGAAGAACTGTTCCCGGCCGGCAACGCGCCGGCCGACGACTGACACGCCATATTCGCGGATATCTGAGAGGGAAAAAAACATGAGCCAATTCCAAGGCAAGGTGGTCATGATCACCGGCGCCGCCGGCAGCCTGGGCAGGGCGGTGGCCGAGGCCTTCGCCAAGCAGGGCGCAAAGCTGGCGCTGCTCGACATCGACGACGCGACGTTGAAGCGTTCGTTTCCGAACGCCAAGGATTCCGAGCGCGTGCCGGTCAACCTGCTCGATCCGGCCTCGGTGGGCGCCGCGGTGGACAAGGCGTACGCGGCGGCCGGGCGCATCGACGTGCTGGTCAACGTGGCGGGCGGCTTCCGCATGGGGCCGCCGGTGCACGAAACGCCGGCCGACATGTGGAACCTGATGATGAACCTGAATTCCGCCTCGGTGGTGAACATGGCGCGCGCCGTGGTGCCCAGGATGATTGCCGCCAAGGGCGGAAAGATCGTCAGCGTGGCGGCGCGGGCGGGCCTCGCCGGCAGCGCCAACATGGGTGCCTACGTGGCCTCCAAGAGCGCGGTGATCCGGCTCACCGAGACCATGGCGCTCGAACTGCGCGAGCACAACATCAATGTGAATTGCGTGATGCCCAGCATTATCGATACCGCGCCGAACCGGGCGGACATGCCATCAGCAGACTTTTCAAAATGGGTGTCGCCGGCGGCGTTGGCTGATGTGATTGTGTTCCTGGCTTCGGATGCGGCGCGCGCCATTCATGGGGCGGCAGTGCCGGTGTCTGGCTTAAGCTGAATAGCCGCTAGGAAGGAAAGTCGAGCCTGGCCCACCTGAGAGAGATCGGATGAACAGACGAAGGTTTTTAAGGACGTCGTTGGCATTTGCTTCTCTGCCACTAGTGGCATGTGCCGTCCGGGTCGCGCCAGTGGTCTATGACCGGTCGAAGTATGGTGCTATCAGTCGGATTGGAATAATTCAACCGCCTTCTACATTTCGAGTTGCCATCAGCAATTGGAATTTGGCCCTCAACTTTGCCGCTGCGGCTGGTGAGGACAATGCCTATGGAAGGGAACTATCCAGGCTGCTCGGGCCTGTGGAGATGCGTTGCTACGAAAAGTTTCGAGACGAGCTAGCTGCCAACCTGGCGCGAGAAAGCATTCAATCGTCCCACGCCCCATACAAACAGGGAGACGATCTAAGCAGTTTATACAGGTCTGGGTATCCGCTCTATTTGATCAGCCGAGTCGACGTGGGATTCGCCCGAGACTCTAAAGGTATTGGTCCAGGGGGTCTCTCCTACTCCACATTGAGGACGCCGCAGGGGGAGATCATATGGAACAAGCTGCTTGGTGTGGATCCATCCCCCATTGCAATTAGCACCACCGACCGGGTAAGCTCGTCTGTCATGAGATTCCAAGATTTAAACGACATTAAATCCCGAAAAGAGGAGGCTGCATCCGGGTTGATACAAGTTGCTGGGATGCTAGCCGATGCAGTAGTGAATCGACTATTAATGGACACGCAATCAAAGCGGCCAGGCTGAGGCTCGCGGACACTTTCAGGCTCAGCCAAAAAACAAAGTGGCCAGGGTCGACAAAATTTATGAATCCTGCAACGCCGCGATTAAATCCTGCTCAAGCTGCAACACCTGCCGCGGCTTAGCCAAATCCGCCCCCGAAACCAGAAACGTATCCTCGGCTCGCTCGCCCAGCGTCGTGATTTTCGCCGACTGCAACTCGACGTGGTATTCCCCCAGCACCCGCGCCACCCGGTACAGCAACCCGGGCCGGTCCCCGGCGATCACCGACAGGGCGTGATACTTCCCGTTCTCGTCCGGCTTGATGTGTACCTCCGGCTGGATGGGGAAGTGTTTCAGTTGCCTTGAAACCCGTCCCTTGACGGGCGGCGGCAGCGGTTCCTCCCGCGCTATCCTCCGGGCCAGCTCGGTTTCGATCATGCGGATCATGTCGCGGTAGTCGGGCAGGCGGCCCGTGCCCAGCACCTGGAAGGTGTCCAGCGCGTAGTTGTGGCGCGTGGTGTGGATTTTCGCGTCCACGATGGAGAAGCCGATGGACTCGAAATAGCCGCACAGGCGCGCGAACAGGTAGGGCTGGTCGTGGGCGTAGATGGTGACCTGCAGGCCCTCGCCCACGGACGACAGGCGCGCCTTGACCACCGGCTCGGCGGTGTCGAACTTGCGGTACAAGAGGCGTGTCTGCCAGGCGATTTCCTTGGCGTCGTGGCGCAGGAAGTAGGGCACGTCCAGGCGCTTCCACAGCTCCTTTTCGATGCCGTCGCCCAGGCCGTAGATGCGCAGCAGCCGGCGCGCCTCGTTCTGCTTGGCGAGGATGTCCTCAGACGTGGTGGGCATGCCGCCGGCGAGGCGGCGCCGCGTGGCGTTGTACAGGTCTTCCAGCAGCTTGCCCTTCCAGGCGTTCCACACCTTGGGGCTGGTGCCGCGCACGTCGGCCACGGTGAGCAGGTACAGCGCCGTGAGCCGGCGCTCGGTGCCCACCAGGTCCGCGAAGCGCCCCACCACTTGCGGGTCGGACAGGTCCTGCTTTTGCGCCACGGCCGACATGCGCAGGTGGTTTTCCACCAGGAACACCACCAGCTCGGTGTCCTCGGCCGACAGGCCGTGGGCGCGGCAGAAGCGCTGCGCGTCCGCGGCGCCCAGCTCCGAGTGGTCGCCGCCGCGCCCCTTGCCGATGTCGTGGAACAGTGCGGCGAGGTACAGCACTTCCTTCGGCTCGAAATCGGCGATGAGCCGCGAGCACAGGGGATATTCGTGCGCGTGCTGCGACTCCGTGAAGCGCCGCAGGTTGCGGATCACCATCAGGATGTGCTCGTCCACGGTGTAG
>DATNCF010000146.1:0-5172 GCA_035571675.1 Burkholderiales bacterium
AACCAGCCGTCCGCGGTGAAGGCGGCGCGCGTGGCTTCCTCATTGCCTGCGTACCCGAGCATGACGCTGGGCCCGCGAATTTCCAGTTCGCCCACCGGGCCGTGGGGAAGGATGACGCCGCTGTCCACGTCCCGGGCGCGCACGGCCGCGCGCGGCGAGACCGGCCGGCCGCCGGCCAGCACGCGCTGTTCGCCATCGAGGGAAAGGTCCTGCACGGAGAACAGTGCCTGGACCTCGCTGGACCCATACAGGCCGCGCAGCGCGAGGCCGCGGCGCGCCGCACGTTGCCCGATATCGGCCAGGCTGGGAGAGAACGCGCCGTAGGCGCAATGCCGCAGGGTGGGGAAGGGCCCGTCTCTTACCGCGAGCAACTGGTCGAACATGCTGTCGGCGCCGATGAGGTGCGTGACGCCGTGGCGCTCGATGGCGGCCGCGGCCTGGGCGGCGTCGAACACCGGCGCGATGCACAGCCGGCAATCGGCCAGCAGCGCCGCCATGGCCTGCACGAAACCGAACACGCCGCAGAAGGGCACGGTCATCAGCAGCGCGGAATTGCCGTCCACTTCGAAACCCCGGCACACGTCGTGTGCGTGCTCGGACAGCGTGCGCAGGCTGTGCTGGACGAACTTGGGGGCGCGGGTGGTTCCCGAGGTGGTGAAGATGAGGCACGCGGCATCGGGATGATGCGCGCCTTCGGCATCGGTCAGAGCGGGGGATGCCGCAAGCGCGGCATACCACACCGTTTGCTTGCCTTGGGGAGGCCGCCACGCGGCGGGGGTGTTATCCGGCGGGCCGGCGTCCGGAGCGCCGCCGTAGAGGACCACCGCGCGCAATGCGGACAGGGCGGCCGGTTCCACGTCGCCCAGAATGGCGGCGAAATCGATGCCCTTGAAGCCCGGCCACAGCACCAGCACTCGGGCTTCCGAACGCTTCAGTATGTCGCCTACTTCATGGGACCGGAAGCGCGTGTTGACCGCCACCCCGACGGCGCCCAGGCGGGCACACGCGAGGAACACGATGGGCCAAGCCACCGTGTCAGGCAGCCAGATGGCGACCTTGTCGCCCCGGCCCACGCCGAGGCGATGCAGGCCGGAAGCAACGTGCCGGCTTGCCCGTGCGATATCCGCGAACGAAAAGGCGGCGGCGCCTTCGTGCAGCGTGCCGGGGCTGCCGCGCCGTGAGGCGCGGCCATCGAGCACTTCCAAAACAGTGGGACGCGATGAATGGGGCCCGTCTGCCTGGCCAGACGGTGCGTTTTCGAGCATGATGCTTCTCCGGCACCGGGCCCTTGGCGGCCCGGTGCCGTATGTTACGTCATTGTCGCGTCATGCCCGTGGTCGCGCCACGGTTCCAACCCGGTTCCCCGTTCGACAGACGAGCCGGGCGTGGGATCAGATTAGGACGGCTTCTTGGCCTTCAGGTCAGCTTCGGCCTTGGCGCGGTCGGCCTTGGCCTGCTTTTCGCACGCCTTTTCTTCCGCACCCTTCATGGCCTCGCAGGCCTTGTGCGCCGACTTGTAGTCGGCTTTGACCTTGGCCATGTCAGCCTTGTACTGGTCCTTGGCGGCCTTCTCTTCGGGCGTGGCGGCGAAGCCGGCTGCGCTCAGCGAAGCGGCAAAAACGGCTACGGCAAGGGTCGTTGCTTTCAGCATGGTTGTTCTCCTTGTGTTGGACACCACGCAACATTGGAGCAAGTCGTCCGGCATGAATGTCGGACAAGGCTGCGTCCGTCGGTCGGAAAAAAAGAGACCCCGGCCGGCTTAGGTTCAGCCGGCCGCGGCGGACCAACTCTCTACCTAGATGGAAGGATTGACGATGATGATGGTGTCGGCATTGTCCGACGAATCCGGCTGGTTTGACTGCATGGACTCATCGGGATTGCCTTGGCCATCGCTGCTCATCGCTCCCGCGGCCCCGGCGCGCTGCTGGTCCAGGCAGGCCTGCAGATCGGCGCCGTACTGGCCATCGCAACGGATGGCCTGCGGATTGTCGCTGTCGTCGGGCGGGACGACGTAGTACGGAGCGTTGTCGTCCGGCGGCGAATTCCTCATGGCGGAGTCGTCGGACTGCGCCCCGGCGAGCGGAGCCGCGCCCAGCAATGTACCTGCCGCAACCGCAATTGCCAGCCTGGATCTCAAGGATGTGCTCATGGCGAATTCCTTTCAGGTTTCGCCCCTCCGCTTGCTTGAGTTCAGGCTAACGCTCCCACGGGCGCGCGCGCGCCGGCCCCCTTCGCAATGGCGGGTCGCGATATTCCGACCATGAGGCATCGCCGGCATCGGGGTTATCCACGATGCCGGTGCCACCGGGCGTCAGATGATCAGATGATCTTGCGCTTGCGCATCCACTCGATGGTGGTGCGCAGGCCCCGGTCGAGGGGCGTGGGGGCGTAGCCCAGGCGGCGCTGGGTGAATTGGCTGTCGAACAGGGGCGAGGGGTAATCGCGCTTGCCCAGCGTGGTCATGGTCGTGCCGTATTTCTCCACGATGGCGGGATCGTCGAGCTTGTTCTTGGGCACTTCCTCGACCCGGTGCGAAACACCGGCCGCGGCGCAGGCCTGGTTGCAGACGGCGGCGATGGTGCCGGCGTCCTCGACCCGGCCGAAGGCCATGTAGCGCTCGCCTCTGGCGCCTTTTTCGAGCGCGGCGATGCACACCCAGGCGCAGTCGTCGGCCAGCACGTACGGCACCGGCATGGGCATTTGCGGCGGCAACTCGCCGCGGATGGCCTTGGCGATGCGGTCATTGAAGCTGGGGCTGAACATGCCGTTTTCCAGGCACGGCGTCGGCCCGTAGCCGGCGCCCGGCAGCATGAAGCGGATGTCCTGGCCTTCGGCGACGCGCGCCAGTCCTTCGACGTAGGCCAGGCGCTTGGTGAGGGAATAGGGATCGGTGTTGCGGAACAGCAGGTCGAGCGGCGAGGACTCGGTCAAGGCCTTGTCGTTGGCGAAGAAGGTGCTCGTGAGAACCTGCACGGTCGGTATCCGCAACTCGTGCGCCGCCGTGAGCACGTGGATGGTGCCCAGGGTGTTCGGGCCGAAGCTCTTGTCTACCGTCGCGCCGGGCAGCCCGCGCAGCGCCGCGCAGTGGATGACGGCGTCCACGCCCTTCACGGCCTCGCGCACGCTCTTCATGTCGGTGATGTCGCCCGGAACGATGTCCACGCCAAGCGCGCGCAGCGCCTTGGCGTCGGGCGCATCGGCCTTGCGGACGATGGCGCGCGCTTTGTCGCCCTTCCTGATCAGTTGCTCGCAGGCGCAGGAGCCGATCAGCCCCGTCGCGCCGGTCACCAGCACGGTCTTGCCCATGATTCCTCCTGTCCCCGTGGAATGAGGACCAGTCTACACCGCGCCGGAGGCGCGGGCAGCGTGAGAGAGGAGAAACAAAGGCCTTGCTTGGACCATAATGGAATGGCCAGCGGCATCTAGAATCTGGCGCCGAGCAGACTGTCGCGCCACTGTCGCGCAAAACGGAGGGAAAGGCGATTTCAGAGGGGAAAACCTGGTGGGTGGTACAGGGATCGAACCTGTGGCCCCTGCCGTGTGAAGGCAGTGCTCTACCGCTGAGCTAACCACCCATGAAGGCCTGGCGAATCCACAATGCCGATTCGCGAGGCTGCTTGGGCGCGCCATTATAATGCAACTTCTTCGCGCACCCAAATTGCCCTTTCGATGATCCGCACCCGCTTCGCACCCAGTCCCACCGGCTATCTCCACATCGGGGGCGCGCGCACGGCGCTGTTCTCCTGGGCCTATGCGCGCCGGCACGGCGGACAGTTCGTGCTGCGCATCGAGGACACCGACCTGGAGCGCTCGACCGAAGAGTCGGTGCAGGCCATCCTCGACGGCATGCGCTGGCTGGGGCTGGACTGGGACGAAGGGCCGATTCGACAAATGGACCGGCTGCCGCGCTACCGCGAGGTGGCGGACGAACTGCTGCGGCAGGGCAGAGCCTATCCTTGCTACGCCTCGCGGGAAGAACTGGAGACCATGCGCGAGGCGCAGCGCGCCCGCGGCGAGAAGCCGCGCTACGACGGGCGCTGGCGGCCCGAGAACGCCAAGCGCCTCGGGCTGCTGCCTCCGCCGGGCGTGAAGCCCGTGATCCGCTTTCGCAATCCCGACGCGGGGGAGGTGGTGTTCCAAGACGAGATCAAGGGCGAGATCCGCTTCGCCAACGCCGAACTCGACGACCTGGTGATCCTGCGCGCCGACGGGGTGCCCACCTACAATTTCGGCGTGGTGGTGGACGACCTCGACATGCGCATCAGCCACGTGATCCGCGGCGACGATCACGTCAACAACACCCCCCGGCAGGTCAACATCATCCAGGCCCTGGGCGGCGACATGCCGCGCTTCGCGCACGTGCCCATGATCCTGGGCACCGACGGCGAGCGCCTGTCCAAGCGCCACGGCGCGGTGAGCGTCATGCAATACGCCGAAGACGGCTTTCTGCCCGAGGCGCTGGTGAACTACCTGGCGCGCCTCGGCTGGTCGCACGGCGATGCCGAGGTCTTTCCGGTGCGGCAGTTCGTGGAGTGGTTCGACCTGCGGCACGTCAGCCATTCGGCGGCGCGCTTCGACGGTGAAAAGCTGCGCTGGCTCAACCATGAATATCTTCACGGCGCCGACGATGCGCGGCTCGCCGAGCTGCTGCGCGACCGTCCGGAACTGAAAGGTGCTCACCTTGCGGACGGGCCGGCGCTCGAGGCGGTGGTGGCGCTGTTCAAGGACCGCGCCGAGACGCTGCAGGCGCTGGCCGCGGATTCACTGCTGTTCTACCGCAACGAGCAGGTTCCGCAGGCGCTGGCCGACGAGCATCTGCAGGGGCCGGCGCGAAGCGCGCTGGCTGATTTCAGCGCTGAGGCCGCTCGCCTCGCCGAATGGAATGAAGCGGGCATTGCGGCGGCCATCAAGGCCTCTCTCGCGCGCACGGGACTGAAGATGCCCAAGCTCGCCATACCGGTGCGGGTGTGCGTGTTCGGCACCACCAAGACACCCGATCTCGCCCGTGTGCTGGCGGTGGCGGGGCGGGAGCGCGTGCTCGCCCGCCTGGCGGCCTGCGCGCAGGCGTAGCATGGACTCCTTGCTGGCCTGGGATTTTGCTTAACGGCGTGTTTTGGTTTATAATTTTGGGCTCTGTGGGGGTATAGCTCAGCTGGGAGAGCGCTTGCATGG
>DATNCF010000147.1:0-4193 GCA_035571675.1 Burkholderiales bacterium
GGTGCCATGCCCGGCGAGGCGGCGCGTAATCCGCTGTCCTATCTCCCCGAGGGGAGCTACATCATTGAACTGAGCGGCGGCGGCGGCGGCGGCGGCAGCGGCAGCGGCGAGATGACAAATGAAGAGCGCCGTGCCAGCAAGTCAAGAGACGACGAGCGCGGCGGCGGTGGCGGCGGGGCCAGCGCGGCGCCGTTTCGGACCGTGCAATACCTGGCGCCCGGCACCTACAGGCTGACTATCGGCACCGGCGGCGAAGGCGGAAGCGCCAGAAATATGCAGTCCTCAGACGGAGGTTCGACCAGCCTGACCAATGCCAATACCGGGCAGCTCATCGCCGGGTTCCCTGGTGCCGACAGGATGACGCAACGTTCCAACGCTGCAAGCAATGGCGGCGGTGGGTCAGCCGCCGCAGGGGGCGTCAGCGGCGGAAGCGGCGGGGAGCACCGCGGCGGCCAAGGTGGGGCGAGCGCCGACAGCAGCGGTTTTGGTGCGGGCGGCAATGGCGGGAAAGGCGACGAAAGAACAGTCCGCGCCGGCGACTCGGGCGGTTCCGGATTCATCCGCCTGACCATGTCACAGCCCGCTCCCCAGGCAATGGTGCCTGCGCCGGTAGCGATGGCAACCGAGTCGGTTGCGATGCAGCCCGAGCGCACCGGCGCGCGAGCGGAGGCTGTCACCGCTCCGGCTCCCCAGTTGCGTCCGGCCAGGAAGGATCGCAACTAGGGCACAGGTTGTGCCGGCAAGCGTGACAATCGCAAGAAATCCATTCCTGGGCGCAGTTGCGCTGGGAATGGCCTTGCTTGCCCAGCAGGTCTTCGCTGCGGACAAGGCCATGCGCTTGGCGGCTGCGCACATGGCGGCGCCTGCGCGCCCTGGCGGGCCCGCACCGTTCGCAAAGGAGTCCGCCCCTGAAATCGCGGCAAGTCACCATCGTGCTTTCTTCGGCAACGCACGGGTATCCGCCGAGGCCCGAAGCATAGCGGACTGGGTTGTCGATTCAGCCGACAACATGGGCCTGCCCTTTGTGATTGTCGATAAAAGAGACGCCAAGGTTTTCGTATTCGACGCGGCGGGGCGAATCCAGGGCTCGGCTGCAGCGCTGTTGGGCATGGCGCGCGGCGATGACACCGTTCCAGGAATCGGCGACCGCGAGTATGCCGACATGCCCCTCGAAACCCGCACCACCCCGGCTGGCCGGTTTGTGGCGTCAAAGGGGCTGGATTCACACGGGGTGGATGTCGTGTGGGTCGATTATGAAGCAGCCGTGGCGCTCCACCGGGTTGTCACCACCAATCACAGTGAAAGACGCCTGGAGCGCCTGGCCACCCCGACGCCTCTCGACAACCGGATATCCTATGGCTGCATCAATGTGCCGATCCAATTCTACGAGAACGTCGTAAGCCCGGCGTTCACCGGGACGGAAGGCATCATCTATGTGCTGCCGGAGACGCGCCCGGCGCGGGTGGTTTTCGGCTCCTACGACGTCACGCGGCGGTGGCAGCGATAGCGTGCTGCGAGGGTACCGGCAACGCATCTTGTCGCGGCCAATTTTTTTCAATTGGCGCTTGATTCCAGACATGCTTGGGGCCGGCCGTGCGTGCGGCGGCGCACAGACGGCGTGGGTGCCCGAACCTATATTTCAATCAACCGGTGACGCATGTTCGGCGGCTAGCCGCCGAACATGCGTGGAAGCATTCTCAACGAATTGGAGCACATCATGAAGACCAGAACAATTGTTGCCGCCATGGTGGCGGTGTCCCTGGCCGCGAGCGGAGTCGCTTTCGGACAGGGAAATAGCGGCAGAGACGGGGACAGGCGCGGCGGGAACGACCAGGGCAGGCGCGATGACAGGGGCGACCGCGGCCGCAGCGAGCAGGTGCGGCAGGACCAACGCGCCCATGACCGGCGCGACGAGCGCCGCGAAGGGCGCGGTGCCGGTCCCAATCACGCCTTTTACCGTGGCGATCGCCTGCCGGTCGAATACCGCCATAGATACTACGTCGTCGATGACTGGCGCGGCCACGAACTCAGGCGACCGCCGCGGGGCTATCACTGGGTGCAGACCGGCGGCGACTACATTCTGGTGGCCGTTGCCACCGGCGTCATCCTGGACGTATTCCTGAGCCGCTGAAAAACCCGAACCCATCGCGACCATAGCGTATCGACGAGGAAGAACTGACATGGCCAAGAGTCAACTCCGCGGGAACCGCGAACTGAAGAAGCCAAAGAAGGCGAAGAAGGCGCCGGCTGTGGCGGTGTCCGCTTTGCTGTCGCAGGGAAAGCCGGGACCCTATAAACAGGCGGGGAAAAAATAGCCTATCGGCCTGCTAGGCGAGCCCCGCCCAGGCCGGCGGGGCTCGCGGCCCACCGATGATCGAAGGCTGCTGATGGTGCATCGCCTCGGCTGCAGGTCACTTGCGGCCGCCGGCGACCAGCAGGAATATTCCAATCGCCACGATGGCCCCGCTGACGAGCAGCGGAATGGTCACCGTTTCCTTCTCCTGCACCTTGACCTCGAACGAACCCAGCTTCAGGCCCGTGGTTTCCTTGTTGTAACTGAATCCGCCATAGGCGAGCCCCAGGCAGCCCGCGATGATGAGGATGATGCCGATTATTCTTGTCGGGTTCATGTGCGCACCTGTGGTCGGGATCAAGACGATGCATGAAAGTGTAGCGGATGATTGGCCATCTGCAGGGTTTTTTCGGGGTTATTTGGTGGGCATGCGCGAGGACGATCCGACCGATATGCCTATGTGATCCAGCGCACCGAATGCCGCGCTCGCCCAGGGCAAGATGAATCGATGGCCGCCACCCGCGGTTCATGGCGCGCCAGCCGCCTTGGATTGGATAGAAAGCCCAAATGAACACTTCTGCGCACGTACTGCGGCCGCGGTCCCCGTGGATCTGGGGCTTCTCGGCGACCGTGGCCCTTGGCTTCACGCTCGCATGCCTGGAGATTTTCGCGCAAACCGGGCAAAACACCCCTGCTTCCGCTGACCCGGCGCCCGCCGGCGCCGAACCGCGTGCCGCCGCCGCGCCCGGCATATCGATGAGGGGCGCCCGCGGTCGCTGCTCCGAATGCGGAACGATCGTATCGACGCAGGAAATTGATGCGCCGGGCGAGTCCGCCGGGCGCTACGCCTACACAGTGCGGTTCCGTGACGGATCGACCCGGATGATCACCAATGCGCACCCGGTCAATTGGCGGGAAGGACAGCGGGTCATTATCATTGCCGGCACGGATTGACATGGCTTCGCTGCACGAAGCGATATTGGGCACCCGCGAAATGGAGGCGGAGGCTCCGGCGGACAGCGCCACGGCCGCGCTGCGCGAACGCCACTGGCTCGCCGGCGTGCCGCCCGGCCTGCTCTGCCTGATTGCCGTGGTCGCCGCTTTGTACCTGGCGCGCGCGTTTTTTGTGCCGCTGTTGATCGGCATTCTCGCGAGCTACGCGCTGCGCCCCGTTGTGGAATGGCTGCGGGCGCGCTTTATACCGCGCGCCGTCGGAGCCGCACTGGTGTTGATCCTGCTCGGCGGCGGTCTGGGCCTGGTCGGCTACGCTTTCAGCGACGACGCCGCGGCAATGATCAAGAAGCTTCCCGAGGCCGCCCTCAAGCTGCGCGCGACGCTGAGCGAGTCGCGCGCGGGCGGGAGCACAGCGCTGCAAAACATGCAGAAAGCGGCCAATGAAATCCAGGGCGCGGCGGCCGATGCCACACTGGCGCCCGGCGCGAAGCCGGCCCCGGCCAAGGCCACGGATCCATCCCCCTCGCCCTCCGTCTGGCTGCGTGACTACGCCCTTGGGCAAACCGCCCAGCTGCTCAGCGTTGCCGCCCAGGCTCCCATGGTGCTGCTGCTGGCCTATTTTCTGCTGGCTTCGGGGGTGCACTTCCGGCGCAAGCTGGTGCAGTTCGTGGGCCCTTCTCTGTCGCGCAAGAAGGATGCGGTGCGAATCCTCGAGGAAATCGATGTGCAGGTGCAGCGCTACCTGCTGGTCACACTGATATCCAACACGCTGGTCGGGGTGGGCACGGGGCTGGCCTTCGCGGCGCTCGGCATGGAGCATGCCGGAGCATGGGGCGTGGCGGCCGGGGTGCTGCATTTTGTGCCCTACCTTGGCCCCGCGCTGGTGGTGCTTGGCGCGGGCGTCGCGGCGTTTGTGCAGTTCGAGTCCGTGCTGACAGCCCTGGCC
>DATNCF010000148.1:0-2961 GCA_035571675.1 Burkholderiales bacterium
GCGCGGCGCGCGGCTCACCTGGTCGATCAGGGCCTGGCGCGGAAACAGCAGCACCAGCAAGGCGACCACGAACAGGGCCATGCCCAGCACCGCCCAGAAGGACAGCATCTGGACGCGCGGCAGCTCAGCGTCGGCACTGTACCGTGATCTTCGCTGTTCCATCCTGGGCCAGGGCGTAGCTGGTTTCGGTTCCGGCCGTGCGGCCGGAGAGGGGCTTGCCGTCGGCGCTGACGCGGCAGGCCGCGACGTTGGCCAGCGTGAAGGTGATGGGCAGGTGCCCGGCCAGTTCCAGCGCCATGCCGTCGGCGTCGCGGGAAGCCGATGCCACGCGCGCGTTGGCTTCGGTGAGAAAGGGCACACCGTCGCGCGCGCCGGCGCCCGGCGCCGCGACGGCCACCACGGCCTCGCCGCCGGCGAGGTGCAGGTAGCGCTGGCCGCCCGAGTCGCTGCCATCATTGTCCTGGCGGTAGCCCGCCAGCCCGGTACTGCGCGCGAAATCGGGGGCCGGCAGCGCGGCGCTCATGCGCAGGGTGCGCAGGTCGCCCGCGCCGCGCACGCGCCACTCGCCGGGCCTGCCCACCGGACGTGCCACCACCACGTGCATGAAGTCCATGGCCTTGGCCGAATACTCCGAGGCGTATATGTTCATGACCCGCTGCGCCAGCGCCCAGTCAAGCGCCTTGTGCAGGGCGCTGAGCGAGGCGCGCTTGGTGGCCGAGTACATATGGAAGTAGACGTCGATGGGCTTCAGCCGGTATGGACGCTCGGTCATCTGGAAGGTCTCGATGACGCGTTCGAAGCCGTAGAACGGCCCCGTCCACAGGTTGGTGTAGACGTTCTCGTTCTGGTTGGCGCTGTAAATCTGCCAGTAGGCGCCCTTTTTGATGCCCACCGGTGAGACCAGGGTCAGCGACGCCTCGGCGCGGGTGATCCAGGTCTCGCCGCCGTTCAGGTTGAGCAGCTGTTCCTCGTAGGTCTTCTCGATGGCGTCGTCGTCGGGGTTGCAGTCGCCGGTCCAGAAGAACATCTTTACCTTTTTGCCCGGGGGCGCCAGGCGCTTGTTGATGTAGTCCACCGAGCCATTCACTTCCCTGGTCAGGTCGAAGCGGTAGTTGGGGATGGGCAGGGTGTAGGTTTCGGTTGCCTCACCCGCGGCCGATTCCTCGGCTTTGCTCCAGCGGAATGGGTGGGAGAAGGAATGGCTGGCGATCTCCACCCACGGCAGGGCGAAGATCTTGCGCGCCACGGCCTCGAGGGCGGGCGACTGGCTGGCGTACAGGCCGTCGCGGCTCGTTTCGCCCTCGATGACGGAGACCGTGGCCGGGATGCGGTATTTCTCCAGGATGTCCCTTTGCAGCACTTCGCCCGAGTAGGGCGTGCCCGGCAGTTCGGCGCGGCTGGCAAAGCCGTCGCCGTCCACGTGCATCATCATGAGCCGGCGGCCGCTCTCGGTGGTGACGTCGGGCACCGGCATGTCGGGCAGCGCCAGGGCGCGGCGCAGGAATTCGATGGGCTGGACTACCCAGCGCTGGCCCTTGTTCGCGGGCAGCAGCGCGATGCTGTACGGCCGCAGCACATAACCGCCCCAGGGCATGAAGGCGGCGGCGTCCATGTTTTCACCGCGCTCGTTGCGAAGCTGGAGCAGCGGCGTGCCGCCTTCGGCCCCCAGCGGACGAAAGCCGCGGCGGTCGGGCAGCGGCTGGGCCTCGAAGCCGATGAGGCGGTCCTGCAGCGCAATGGACAGTTGGGCCGAGGGGGCGGTGGGCGCGCCCGCGCGCAGGCCCAGCAGGCGCGAAAGCACCTCGCCGGCGAGGCCGAAGTCGCCCACGAACGCCACTTTCACGCCCTGCGCCAGCGCCGCCTTGAGCAGCGGTTCGAAAGCGGGCTGCGCCTCATCGGAACTGAACATCACCGCCATGCCGGCATAGCGCCCCGCCAGCGGATAGTCGGGCAGCGGCTGCCTCACCTCGCGCATCTCCACCACGTAGCCCAGGTAGTTGAGCGGCATGGCAAGGAAGCGGAACGCCTGCTCGAACGTGATGCCGAAATCCGTGCCCGAGCCGTCGTACACCACCATGACCTTGCGCGGCATGACCTCGATGGCGCCCACGCCCAGCGCATCCAGCGCCGGGTTGCTCACCCAGGGCACGAAGCCCAACTCGGCGATGCTCTGCGCGGTGCGGCGCGCCAGTTCGCGGTTTTCCGGAGCCACGTAGTCGATGGCCAGCACCGGCAGGTGGTATTCGCTTCTTACGCGGTTGAGCTGCGCCAGCAGCCACTCGCGGTCGGCCTGGGGCACCTCGCGGTAGCGTTGCGCGCCGGCGTCCCACCCCTGGAACAGCGATTCGGCCGCCACGGCATAGGCCAGCTCGTGCACGCGCGGCAGGACTTCGAAGCCGCGGTTGAAAATCAGCTTGGCCTGCGGGAATTCGCGCTTGATGGCGGTGATCACCCGCGCCAGGCCCTCGGTCTGGGCGGCGCGCTCGGCGTCGGTCTTGGCGAACAGGTTGAACGAGTCCAGCGTGTCCAGGAAGAAGCCGCGGTAGCCGGCGCGCCACAGCGGGCGCACGGCCTTGTCCATGAACCACGCCGGCCAGCCGGGCTGGCTCTGGTCGATGACCACGCTGCCCCAGGCGGTGTTGCGTCCGGCGCGCCACGCCTCGGGCAGGTCGCGGAAATAGGCGCGCGAAGGGTGGATCTCGCCGACCGACAGGTAGGCCAGCAGCTCGGTGCGTTGGCCGAGCAGTCCGGGCCCGGCCGAGGGCACGGTGCCGGCCTTGAAGGGCAGGATGACGTGGTCGGGCTCGACCACGGCGATGTCGAACGCGGCCAGCTCGTCCCAGGGAATGCGCGAGCCGTAGTACAGGGCGATGTTGGGCTGTGAGACCGCCGATTGCGCGTCCGCGGGCGGCGCGTCAGCGGCGCGCGCCGGAAACAAGCCGCTGAG
This sequence comes from Burkholderiales bacterium, assembly GCA_035571675.1. Lineage (GTDB taxonomy): Bacteria > Pseudomonadota > Gammaproteobacteria > Burkholderiales > SG8-39 > CAIYPG01. The sequence continues at coordinate 2,948 of DATNCF010000148.1, forward strand.
GCTGAACCAGGCCA
>DATNCF010000149.1:0-9171 GCA_035571675.1 Burkholderiales bacterium
CGGGGCTGGGCCAGACCTAGCGGCGAGAGTTTCCGCGATAACCTTCGTGCTTATCGCAATGGCAGCAAGCTGCACAACGTGATCGACTGGCAACAAGGTTATTGACGGCTTGTCGCAGCGGCTCCGACCGGTTTGGCAGACGCGCATCCCAGACGTGCCATTTCAGCCCTGACGTCCTGTATTATCGAGAGGTAGAGGGTGGAGTACACCAAGCTCGGCCGCACCGGCCTGGACGTGTCTCGGATTTGCCTGGGCTGCATGAGCTATGGCGGCGGCAACCGCGGTAATCATGCCTGGAGCCTCGACGAGGAGGAGGGCCGCCCGTTTTTCAAGCGTGCGCTCGAAGCCGGCATCAATTTCTTCGATACGGCGAACCGCTATTCGCTTGGGAATAGCGAGGAGATCCTCGGCCGTGCGGTCCGCGAGATGGCGCGGCGCGAGGAGCTGGTGATAGCCACCAAAGTCCGCTCGGACATGCGCAAGGACGATCCCAACGGATCAGGCCTCTCGCGCAAGGCGATCATGGCCGAGATCGATAATAGCCTGCGCCGTCTGGCGATGGACCATGTCGATCTCTACCAGATCCATCGCTGGGACTATGACACGCCCATCGAGGAGACCATGGAGGCGCTGCACGACGTGGTGAAGTCGGGCAAGGTGCGCTACATCGGCGCGAGCAGCATGTACGCCTACCAGTTCGTGCAGATGCAAGCCGCGGCCGAACTGCACGGCTGGACCAGGTTCGTGTCCATGCAGAACCTGTACAACCTCGCCTGGCGCGAGGAAGAGCGCGAGATGAACGCCTACTGCGCGGCCACCGGCGTGGGGCTCATCCCCTGGTCGCCGCTGGGCGGCGGGTTCCTCGCCCGCGACCGCCGCGAGGCGCCCCAGAGCGACACGGCGCGCCGCTCCGTGCCCACCGGCTATTCCAACACCGCCTACAACCTGCCGCAGGACTACAAGGTGATCGATGCCCTGGTGAAGGTGTCCAGGCGGCGCGGCAAGCCCATGGCGCAGGTGGCGCTGGCCTGGCTGCTGTCGCGGCCCGGCCTCACCGCGCCCATTGTCGGCGCCACCAGGCTGCCGCAACTCGAGGACGCTCTGGCCGCGGTGTCGGTGCAACTCGAGCCCGAGGATTTCGAGGAGCTGGACCGGTCCTACACATGGAACCGCCAGCTCGGTCTGCTGCGCTAAAGGGGCAACGTTCATGATGACGGGAGAACAGTACCGCGCGACGCTTGCCGACAAGCGCCAGGTGTACTTCAGGGGCAAACGCGTCGAGGACGTGCGCATGCACCCCACCTTCGCGCGCCAGGTGGATGCCGCCGCGCGCTGCTACGACCGCCTGCATGCGCAGGGCAGCGCCGTGGTCGAGGCTTTCTTCACGCCGCCGCGCTCGGTGGAGGCGCTGCGGCGCCGCGGCGAAGCGGACATCGACATCCTGACCCATATCAGTTGGACCTCGACCATGACGCTGCTGACCGCGGCCGACCGCATCGAATCGCGGCGGCCGCAGGGAGCTGCCGCCATGCGCGACTACGTGCGCATGCTGCAGCAAAAGGACCTGCGTATCGTGGAGTGCATCACCGACGCCAAGGGCGACCGCAGCCTGTCGCCCGCCAAGCAGGCCGACCCCGATGCCTATCTGCGCGTGGTGGAGCGCCGGCGCGACGGCGTGGTCATCCGCGGCGCCAAGCTGCACATCGCGCTCGCGCCCATCGCGCACGAAATGATGGTCATCCCCACCAAGGCCATGAAGCCGGGCGAGGAGGACTATTCCATCGCCTGCGCGGTGGCCGTGGACGCGCCCGGCGTGAAAATCATCAACGTGGGCAGCGAAGCCCCGGGCGCCGACCCGCGCGACCATCCCTTCGCCGCCGACGGCTTCGCCTCGCACGGCTTCGTGATTTTCGACGACGTGTTCGTGCCCAACGAGCGCATCTTTCTGGACGGCGAGACCGACTGCGCTGCCGCCTTCGCCCATTCGCTGGGGCTGTGGATTCGCGCCGACGGGCTGTTCGGCATGGCCGACCAGGCCGACCTGCTGGTGGGCCTGGCGCAACTCATCGCCGAGGCCAACGGCCTGGAGAAGGCCGCGCACGTGCGCGAAAAGATCACCGACATGATCCTCTACGCCACGCTGGTGCGCTCCACGCTGGAGGCGTCGATCGCGCACTGCGAGCGCCTGCCCGACGGCACCATGCTGCCCAACGAGCTGTACGCCAACGCCGGCAAGTACCTGGGCGCGGCCGACTACAACCTCATGGTGCGCCACCTGCACGACATCGCCGGCGGCTCGGTGCAGACCGCGCCCTCCGTGCTGGACGTGGAAAACCCGGAAATAGGACCGCTGATCCTGAAGTACATGGAAGGCAAGGCCGGCGTGGGGGGGGAACAGCGGCTGAAAATCTTCCAGGCCATGCGCGATCTCACCCTCAGTCCCACCGGCACCTACCGCACCATCGCCCATCTCCTGGGGGGGGGCGGGTTGTATGCGCAGCGCATCGTGACCCGTGGCCGCTACGACCTCGAGCACGCGCGGCAGTTGGCCTTGAAGGAAGCGGGCTTAAACAAGACGGCCTGAGCCCTGCTTCGAAATGCGTCGCGGGTTCGCTCAGCCTTAAGCGGAGGCCCGCCCTTCGCCGGAGCGGGAAGAGACCGCGTCTTCCGGCAGCATCACCCGGTCGCGCCCCGCGCCCTTGGCTTCGTACAGCGCCGCGTCGGCCGCGCGCACCAGGCTGTTGGCGTCAGACGCGTGCAACGGGAACGAGGCCACGCCGATGGACACGCTGATGCGGCCGGCCACCTGGCCGCCGTATTCGATGTCGATCCTGCCGATGCGCTCGCGAATGGTATTGGCGCGCTCCAGCGCGATGTCGGGATCGGTCTCGGGCATGAGGATGGCGAACTCCTCGCCGCCGAAGCGGCAGGCCAGGTCGCTGCCGCGCACGGCGCGCTGCAGTTCCGAGCCGACCAGGCGCAGCACCTGGTCGCCGGCGTCATGGCCGCGCGTGTCGTTCCACTTCTTGAAGTGGTCCAGGTCGAGCATGAGCAGCGACAGCGGCTGGGCCTTGCGCGAGGCGCGCGCCAGCTCGCGCAAAATGGATTCGTCGAGGAAGCGGCGGTTGTACAGCCCGGTGAGCGAGTCCACGATGGACTGGCGGCGCAACTGCTCGCGCAGCTTGAGGCTGGACAGCGACAGCGCGATCTGCTCGGCCATGGAGCGGGCATGCTGCGCCAGGGTCTCTTCGATGGGCTGGCCCGCGGCGGAGCGGAAGGCGAGCAGGCCGATCATGTCGCCCTGGGCCGCCAGCGGCAGGCACAGGGTGGGGGCCGCGCCGGTCGACTGATGGACGGCATGCCAGTGGCTGCACACCAGGTCGGTGTCCGGGTCGGTGACCGCATGCGCCCGTCCGCGCCGCATGCCCAGGCAGTCCTCGGGCGGCAGCAGCTCCGCCTCGCCGGTCCCTTCCTTCGACCGCCCGCCGAAATGCGCCACGGGCTCGAGCAGGTCGCGAGAGGAGCGCAGCAGGTACAACGCGCCCGACATGCCCGGCAGCAGCCGGCCGCAGTACTTGCGGAACACGTCGAAGGACTCCTCCACGGTGGAGCAGGCCTGCAGGGCGTCCATCATGTGCGCCAGCAACTGGATGCTGGCGTTGACCCGCTCCAGTTCCTGGACGCTGCGCTCCAGCTTGGCGGAGGCCTCGCGCGCCAGGTTCTCGGCGTCGCGCCGCGCCGTCGTGTCGCGCGCGATGCCCGACACGTTGGTGAGGGCGTGGGTCTTGTTGTCGCGGACCGGCACGTAAATGATGTCGTACCAGCGCGCCTTGCCGTCTTGGACATACCTCGCCTCGTCGCGAACCATTTTCTGGGACGCGATCACCTTCAGCCTGGTTTCGGTCAGCCTGCGGCCGGTTTCGGCGTCCGTCAGGTCGGCGATCATCTTGCCCGTGGCGCTGGCCGGGGTTTGGTTCATCGCGCGCGCGCTGGCCTTGTTGATGGCGGTGATGCGGCCATCGAGGTCGGTCATGAACAGGCCTTCGGGAATGCTGTCCAGCAGCGCGGCCAGATGCAACTGGGAATTCCTCAACTCGACCGCGCGGTCCCGCAATTGACGCAGCCTCTTCCAGGCCAAGACCTCGACCGCGGCGAGTCCGATCATCAGCAGCACGGCGAGGCCGGCCGGGACGGCAGGGTGCAGAGGCGAACCCGCGGCGCCGGCCAGGAGCAATGCGGCAAGCGCAATCGCCATGGCGATGCACAGTGCCATGCCGGCGTGCAAGGGCAACGTACGGTCCCGCATTCGCTTCTCCTCAAAAGCGGCTGTGGTCGAGTGGCGCTGTTTTTTTTGTCTGGCGTGGCCCGGCGGGGGGCTGCGCTTGCGCGGCCTGCATTTTATGCCGAACCATGACGGAAAGTATGTCGGACAGCGTCTTCGCCGAAGTCTTCGCCGGTGTGCGCGGGGGCAACGAGGGGTCGATAAGCCTGACACGAGACTGACAAGCATCGATCGCTTCGAGTTCCGGCCTGATGCTGACGCGGCTGCTCTTTCTGCCGGGATCATGCGCATTGTGGAGTGTGGCCGGCCCAGGCAAAGGTGTGATCAGACATGAATTTGTCATGTTTTTCCAGTTAATGGTAGATTCGATGGCCTTGGGCAGTATCGTTTTGAAACAAGAACTTGTGCCGGGGGGATCAGCGCTCCATGTTCTGGGAAAAGCAGTTCGAGGATTACATCGGAAAAATGACGCGGTTCAACGTTCCCGTGCGCCTGGGCCTGTGGAACGGCCGCGAGGTGGCGCTTGGCCCCGAGCCTCGGGTGAAGCTGGCCATCAAATCGCCCGGCGCCCTGCGCCACCTGCTGCATCCTTCCATGGCCACCATCGGCCAGGCCTACGTGGACGGCGAACTCGACGTGGAAGGCCGCGTCGACGACATTTTCGACGTGGTGGTGCAGCTCACCGCCAAGGGCAACAGCGGGCCGGCGCGGCGCGCCCACCATTTCGGCCGGCACAACAAAAAGGCCGACGCCGAGGCCATTGCCTACCACTACGACGTCTCGAACGAGTTCTATGCCCTGTGGCTGGACCGCGCCATGGTCTATTCCTGCGCCTATTTCAAGCACCAGGACGACGCGCTGGAGAAGGCCCAGGAGCAGAAGATCGACCACATTCTCACCAAGATCCAGGCGCGGCCCGGGCAGACGCTGCTCGACATCGGCTGCGGCTGGGGCGCGCTGGTCATGCGCGCGGCGGGCAAGTTCGGGCTCAAGGCGCTGGGCATCACCCTGTCCAAGAACCAGTACGAACTGGCGCGCCAGCGCGTGGCCGAAGCCGGCCTGGCCGACAAGGTGGAAATCCGCCTGCAGGACTACCGCGAGGTGAGCGGGCATTTCGACCGCATCACCAGCGTCGGCATGTTCGAGCACGTGGGCCTGAAGAACCTGCGCGGCTATTTCGCCAAGATCCACGACCTGCTGGTGGACGGCGGCGTGTGCATGAACCACGGCATCACCTCCACCGACGCCGACTCGGCGCAGTCGCCCTTCGGCGGCGGCGATTTCATCGAGCGCTACGTGTTCCCCCAGGGCGAACTGCCGCACATCGGCCTCGCCCTGAAGGAAATGACGGCCGCCGGCCTGGAGGCCATGGACGTCGAGAACCTGCGCCGCCACTACGCGCTCACCACAGCGCAGTGGAGCCGCCGCTTCGAGGACAACCTGCAGAAAATCCGCGACATGGTGGGCGAGAAGCGCTTTCGCATCTGGCGCGCCTACCTCGCCGGCTGCGCCTATGGCTTCGCCAACAACTGGATCTCGCTGCACCAGGTGGTGGCCATCAAGGCCGGCGGGCCGGCGCTCAACCCCCTGCCTCTGACCCGCGACTACATGTACCAGGCGGGCGCCTGAGGCGCTCCCGGGGATAGAGACGAATGCCGTCCGGCACGGGCGCGCCGATGGGAGGCATCGGGCATTTCTCCATCGCCAGCCTGATCGTTTCGACCATCGCCTTTTTCGTGGCGGCCTATTTTGTCCGGCGCAAGCTGGACGAAATAGGCATCGAGAAGGGCATGACCCGGAACATTGCCGTCCTGGTGGTGGCCCTGGCGATTTCCTACGCGGTGGGGTACGTGGTCGACATGATTGCCGGTTGACTCCGGCTCCTCCTCACGCGACGCTCTTGCAGGCCACCAGCCGGTCGATCAGCCCTTCCAGGTCGCGCTCGCTGGCGCCGAAGAACGTGGGGATGAGGCTCACCATGGTGACGCCCGCCTGCGCCACCGCCGGCACCCGTGCGAAAGCTTCGTCCGCGGTCTTGCCGCGCAGCGTGAGGCGCGTCTCGAATGTTGCCGGTCGCGGCCAAGCATAACCGGAATCGCCCGCCGCCCCGCGCTACAATGCCCCGACTGAAGCGATGGGGAAGCGCGGAAAGTGGCGACCGGCCTTCACGCAGTGCCCACCGGGAGCAGCGTCCTGGTCAGTTCCTCGGCCTATCTCGAGAACCCTGTCATCCGCGACTGGGTCGCCACGCACACCCTGCGCCGTGACGGACCCGACCGCGTCACCTATTCCGACAACTACGCACTCAACCGCGAGCTGGCGCGCATGCGCGAGCGCATGGGGCTCAACACGGCTTTCGACCAGCGGGTGGAGTCGGCCCGCAAGGCCGATCCCAAGCTCGACCGCTGGCTGGCCGAGCGTTTCATTTCCCGCATCACGGCCGATGACCTGCGCCGCTGCGCCGCGGGCACGGTGGGCGCCGAATACCTGGACTACATCACGCGGCTCAACATCGAGCTCAACGTCGGCTTCAATTTCGATGTGAAGACGCACCACGATTTCTTCGCCATGCGCCATTCGCAGAACCACGACTTCGACCACATCGTCACCGGCGGGCCTTTCACCCTGCCCACCGAAATGGTGCCGGTGTGGGCCATGCTGGCCAATTACTTCGTGCACCTCGACCCCGAAATCGCAGGGGCGCACCACATGCGCACCATGCTGGCTTCCACGCGCTTCATGCCGCGCGCCGTGCTGCACTATCCCGCCAGCTTCCCCATGTTCCTGGAATCCATGGCGCACGGCATCAGCGTGGGCCTGGCTTCCGGTCCCATGTACCTGTACCGCTACGATGACGTGCTCGACCTCGCGCCCGGGCAGGCCCGCAGGCGCCTGGGCGTGCGCGAAGTGGTGGAGGTGGACCGCGCGCTGGCCGAGGCCGCGGCGGCGGCCTACGGCGAGCCCGATCCCGCCCAGCGCGCCCAGCGCGCCTGGGCCGAGGACACGGCCAAGCGCATCCCCTACAACCGCCGCGGCGTGCGCCCCGTGGCCACCGACAGCAGCGTGCTGGTCAGCTCGTCCAAGTACCTCAACAACGTCCGCATGCGGCATTGGGCGGGCACGCAGTTCCTGCGCCGCAACGGGCCGGACCGCCGCCTGGACGACGACATGGCCGAGCTGGACGTGGCGCTGGCCGAAGTGCGCGACCATGAGCGCATCGAAGCGCTGATCGAGACCGAGGCGCGAGCGCATCCGGCGTTGGCGGCTTGCCTGGCGGGCCGTCCTGCCGCCCAGTCACGATTGCAGTTCATCGAGGCACGCCAGCGCGCGCACGCCGCCGTCCAACGGCGATTGTTCGGCGTGGGCGATGACAGCCTGGCCGGCGTGGCGGTGGACTGGGCGCTGCTCGCCAATAACTTCCGCCACCTGCGGCCCGAAACGGCGGGTGAACTATCGGTGCGCACCATGCTCGGCGCCATGCGGATTCTCTACCGCACCATCATGCACTACCCGGCGGCGTGGCTCACGGTGGTGAAGGCACTGCAGAAGGGCCTGGGCATCGGCCAGGCTTCCGATCTGCTCATCGCCATGCCCTACGAGGCGGTGGCCGATTTGCCCAGGGACCAGGCGCGCGAGCGGTTGGGCATCAGGGACACGGGACCTGATCTGGATACGGCCCCGGCCTCGCGTATTTTCGACGACCGGAACCGGTAGGAGGCTTTCCTTATCGTTTTCCTTACGGTAAAGTAAGGAATTCTATGTGAGGCGACATCATGACCACGGCTACTCTGACAACCAAGGGTCAAATCACCATTCCGGCGCCAGTGCGCCAAGCCTTGGGGATTGACGCCGGCGATCGCGTTGAGTTCGTGGAAGTTTCGCCAGGGCGCTATGAACTTATTGCGGCTACCCGTTCAGTCACGGCGCTGAAGGGCATGTTCGGGAAGCCCCGCAAGAGCGTATCGATCGGAGAAATGAACGCCGCGATTGCAAGGCGTGGCTCGGCGGCCAAATGATCGGGCTAGATACCAACGTCCTTGTCCGATACATCATGCAGGACGATGTCAAGCAGTCTGCACTTGCGACAAAATGGGTCGAATCTCTTTCTCCGTCCTCGCCGGGATTTGTCTCACTTGTTTCAGTTGTGGAACTGGGATGGGTCCTGACTTCCGCTTACGAACTGGACCGGCATCAACTTATCGAAGTCCTTGACGGCATTCTGCGTACCAAGGAGGTCGTGGTGGAAAACGCGGAAACTGTTTGGAAGGCGCTGCGCTTGTATCAGACAGCCGGTGCTGATTTTGCGGATTGCCTGATTGAGCGCGCTGGAGCAGCGGTAGGATGCGAGAAGACCATGACTTTTGATCGTGCGGCGGCCAAAGGATGCGGCATGGGACTGCTCGCATAAAAAAGTAGACTTAGCCCGGCATCCAGCGCAGATCCAGCGTGAACGGAAAGCGCGGGTTCAGCCTCTCGGGCTTCAGCGTCATCGGCCCCGGCGTGTGTCCATGGTCCCAGAAGCGCGCGAAGCGCCGCGCCTCGGCCTCGTTGGCGTTGACCGGGAAGGTTTCATAGTTGCGTCCGCCCGGATGCACCACGTGATAGGTGCAGCCGCCGATGGAGCGGCCCGTGCTTTCGTCATGGGAGCCCGCCTTTCCGTTGGCGGGTCCGGGTGCCCAGGTGTCGACGAGGTCGAACACCAGCGGCGAATGGATGGGAATGGTGGGATGCAGGGCCGATGGGGGGCTCCAGGCGCGGTAGCGCACGCCGGCCACGAACTCGCCGCGCACGCCCGTGGGGTGCAGCGGCACGGGCCGGCCGTTGCAGGCCACCACGTGGCGGCTGTCGGTCATGCCGGTCACCTTGACCTGCAGGCGCTACACCGATGA
>DATNCF010000150.1:0-2207 GCA_035571675.1 Burkholderiales bacterium
TGCAGGCCCCGGTGGGGGTGGTCGCGCCCGCGCCCGTCTACCTGCGCGTGCCTCCCGGCCACCAGAAGCACTGGGCCAAGCACTGCGCCGAGTACGGCGCCTGCGGCCGCCCGGTGTATTTCGTGCGCGAGGACTATTACAACAATGTGTACGTGCCGCGCTACCGGCATGAGCATCCCGAGCGCTTCGCGCGCGAGGACCACGACCGTCACTGGGACCGCGACGACCATGACGAGCGCCGCGGTCACGGCAGGGGCCATCGCGACTAGGCTTGGCTACGCTTTAGCCTCGGCCACCCGGGGCGGGCGGGCCAGCCTCCCGCCCGTGCCCATCAGCGCGGCGTTGATCCAGAACACCGAGAGCAGGCCCAAGGCCGCGCCGACGGCGCCGAACAGGGCGGGACCGAAAATGCGCACGATGTTGTTCACGGCCATGCGCAAGCCCGTGGCCTCGCCGGCGCGGCCCTCTTCGGCATTGCTGAAAATCAGCATCATCACCAGCGGCTGGCCGCAGCCCTGCGCCATGCCGAAAGCCGCGGTGACGAGGGCCAGCGTCACCGCGTCGTGGGTGAACGGCACCAAGAGCAGCGCGCCCGCGCCCCAGTAGAAGGCGATGGACAGCAGGCGCCGCTCGCCCCACAACGCGATTAGCCTGAGCATGCCCAGCCGTATGCTGAACGAACCCACCGCGAGCCCGGACATGACGCCGCCGATGGCGGAGGCGCTCAGCCCGATGGAGTGCGCGTAGAGGGGGGCGAAAGCCTGGTACAGGTCGACCCCGATCTGGGCGATGCTGCTCACCACCAGCACGATCCACAGTTTGCGGTCGGCCAGCGTGCGCATCAGATCGAGTTGGGGCGCGCCGTGCTTTTCGCCGCGCGGCAGCGTCCCGCCCAACGCCCCTAGCACGATGATGCCCAGGAACAGGATGCCGGCCACGGTCAGGCAGGCGATGGCGTGGCCGCCGTGGTCGATGGCGAACCCGGCGATCAGCGGGCCGGTGAAACCGCACAGCGTGCCGGCCAGGCTGAGGTTGTTGAAGTTGCGCGCGCGGTTCTGCGCGCTGCTCAGGATGCCGATCAGGCTCTGGCTCAGAACGCCGATGAAGGCCAGCGTGATGCCCATGAGCGTGGCGGCGATGTACAGCGCGGGCAGGGCGCGCCAGAACACGGGCACCAGCATGCCCAGAGCGCCGCAGGCCGTGCCGAAGATGAGCAGCCAGCGTGCGCCGAAGCGGTCGGACAGCGCGCCGATGGGCCAGGACAGCAGCGCGGGAAACACGTACAGCATGGACAGTATGCCGCCTACCCCCGATGGGGAGGCGTCCAGCGACAGCGCATACAGCGAAAACTCGATTCGCGAGGCGTTGATGCCGATGAAGCTGATGACGGTGAGCGCGATGATCAGGTTGACGGCCATGGAACGGCGCTTCGCGGAGCGGTGGATATGGGAGTGCAAGGCGGTGGTCAGGGCCTGGGAGGCTGCGCAGGGCGGCGCCTGAACGCGAAGACCAGCACCATGATGCCCACCACGTCGGCGATGCCCCCGTACACGGCCCACTGGATCTGGCCGGTCATGAAGCTGCCGGGAAGGATGTTGATGCCCTGCAGGACCCACACGCTGCCGAAAAAGAGCAGCACCAGGCCCACAATCACCAAACCGGTTTTCATCGACGCCTCCTGGGTTTGTTATAACGCTTCTGCGCCGATGCTATAGTGTTTTGGCTGAATCGGCGCTGACCGCCAATCGGATTCTCCCCTTGAGGAAATGAGATGTCGCGCAATCGCTCTCTGGTCGGCCCGCTCATCCTGATTGTTGTCGGGGTGGCGTTCCTGCTCATCAATCTGGGCCTGGTTCCCGTCGCCGAGATGCGCGCCATCCTCGCCAAGTGGTGGCCGCTGATACTGGTGGTGATTGGGGTGTGGCAGCTGCTGCGGGGCAACCGGGCCTGAGCCTCTTTCGCCCGGCTTCACTATCGCGGCCCGGGCTCCACGTAGAAGGGCATGGCTGCGTCAGGATGCAGCGTGGCGCGCACCCACTGCACCCAGGGCGAGCCCGGCACTTCCAGGCGGATGAAGTTGGCGAGCGGCTGGCCCGGGGACGCATCCAGCGGCCGGTCGAGGCGGAAGGTGTGGGTGTCGCCATGCACGAACAGCACCGGCTTGCCCAGCGAGAGCGAGATGCGCCGCAATGCGTCGCGGAAGTCGG
>DATNCF010000151.1:0-5985 GCA_035571675.1 Burkholderiales bacterium
ATCTTTTTCAGTCAGCGCAGGATGATCGGCGCCACCCTGAGTAAAGAGATCGCCGCAAAAAAGCGTCTTCGTTTTTTCTTCCATGAGAAAGCCGCATTCCCAGGCATGTGGTAAGTGCGGTGTGGCAAACCAGCGCACCGAATGGGCGCCAATGGAGAGGATTTCGCCGTCCTCCAGCGCGCGAGCCGGACGATCTGCGACATCGTTTACCGAGACCATCGCGGCGATCTGGCCGCAAAGCGGCGTGGCGTTCGGCGCCACACCCAGGAATTCGTTGAGCGCGCCGCACTCGTCGGCCTCGAAGTGGGAGAATGCGATGTGGCGCATCTGCTCAATCGGAAGGATTGTGCCGATTGCCTCGCAAACCAGCGGAAACATCTTCCGCAAACCGGTGTGAAAGAGAAAGGGTTCCTCGTCCTTTACCAGATACTGGTTGAAAGTGAAACCGCCTGGTATACCGGTCACCGGTGTGCTGATGCGATAGATTCCTTCGGCGATTTCATCGATGGACGTTCCTGTGTCGCGGTTGGTGATCACGATGCGGTGCCTTTTATTTGATTCTCGTTCATGCTCGAGTGCTCCAGGGATTGTCGGCGAAGGGAGCGGTGAGAATATCGGTCAATGCTGGCGTCCAGCAGACGATATCCGCGGAACGAAAACAACTCTGTGCGCTGGCGCTCATACCATGCCCTTGCCCACCGCTCGAAGCCAGCGCTGCCGCCCCCGTCAGCTCAATGGGCGGGCTCAGACGTGATCCGCACCCATTCGTCGCAGTTGAGCGGGATCACGCGATAGTCGCGCTCGCGCAGCCACGACTCGCTGAATTCCTCCCGAAAGCACCAGAAGCCGTCCGGCCACAGCAGCAGGTCGTCTGGATTCTCAACTGAAGCGGAATTGGCCAAGCGATTGATTTTCCGTGGAAGCCCCTGCCATCATAGGCGCAATGTCCGCTCTTTTAGCGGAAGATTTCCGGGGGCGCCATATGTTTGGTAGCGAACAGAGGCGGCCCCGATAGCCGGCTAGACTGCGTGTCAGCGATATGGGTGCCTGCGCTTGCGACCCCTGTTCAAAGAAAGAACCATGGCACCAGTGCATAGCCCCAAGCAAAACCTCCTCCTCGCGGCGCTGCCGGAGGATTGCTACCAGCGCGTGCTCCCCGGCCTGGAACTCGTGGCGCTGCCGCTGGGGCGGGTGATGTACGAATCGGGCGGGCGCCTGGAGTACCTGTATTTCCCCACTTCCGGCATCCTTTCCATGCTGTACGTCACGCACAACGGCGCCTCATCGGAAATAGCGATCACCGGAAACGAGGGCCTTCTGGGTATCTCGCTCTTCATGGGCGGTGAAAGCACCACCAACCGGGCCGTGGTGCAGTGCGCATGCCATGCCTATCGCATGAGCACGTCGGTGCTCAAGCGGGAGTTCGCCCTGGGCGGGGCATTCCAGCACATGGCGTTGCGCTACACGCAGGCCCTGATCACCCAGATGGCGCAAACCTCGGTGTGCAACCGGCATCATTCCCTGGATCAGCAATTGTGCCGCTGGCTGTTGTTGAGCATCGACAGGCTGGCGGGCGCCGACCTGCTGATGACGCAGGAATTGATCGCCAACATGCTGGGCGTGCGGCGCGAGGGCGTCACCGAGGCGGCCGGCCAGCTTCAGCAGGCGGGGCTGATCAGCTACAGCCGCGGCCGCATCCGGGTGCTGGACAGACCGGGCCTGGAAAAGCGCGTATGCGAGTGTTACGCGGTAGTAAAGAACGAATACGATCGCCTGCTCTCCAAAGGATTGCCAAAGGGCGCTTGAGCCCACCGCCAAAAGGAAACGCCATGCAAGTCGAGCTTTACTGTGCCACCTGCACCAAACCGCTGGAGTTCAAGGTTCCCGAACTGGAGGACGGCCTTTGGTATACCAACTGTGCCGCCTGCGGCAATGGCACTGAATTGGAAGCCGACCCGGGCAGTATCGAGGAGGATCTGGCCACGTTTCATACCGTGGGCGTTTTCCATGCCTAAATGGAGCTATGACGCGATTACGGAAGCTTGTAATCCTCCCCGAATTCAACCCCGCTCTAATTGCGCGCGGATCGGTCCTCGTCGAGGTATTGCTTGATAACCTCTCCTCCCCATTGCTCGCCGCCAATCTCACGCCGCGTGCGGCGCTTCATAAGCCAGCGACATCCCGCCCGTTCAAATATCCAGTGGTTATACCCCGCCAATATCGCCTTGATATTGTCGTCCTGCCGGACGAAAACCACCGAATACCCTTCCGCCCAGGCGCTGTCGCCCTCGATGCGGATATAGAGGTTGAGCACCGTGTGCTGGCTGCGGTTTTCGACTTGCGTCTTGTGGAACCCGTCGGGAGACGCGATCATATTCCGCAGGTCGGCCTCGCCGTCCAGGTACATGCGGTCCAGGTCGTATACCCCGTCCGGCGTCCATCCCGCCACGTAGTTGTCCGACCGGCCCAGATCCGCGTTGAACCCGTACTCCGCCAGGCATTCGCGGATTTTTTCCTGGTCCTCGAGATAACGCACCCGTCCTTCGAGTGCTGCGATTCTTGCCTCTAAATCCATGGCATCCTCCTCATGTCGCACCGGCTTGACGCTGGTCGGATATGTTACTTGAGGCCCTGCCCCTGAGGGTATTTCTACAGACACAAAAAATTCCGTTATTCGGTATGCTTGAGAGGCCGTAAACATGCGGGAGAGGGTAGTGGCATCAATGCTGGACGTTGCACTGCTGCACCGTGCGGCCGAAGTGCTGGGCGGGCAAGCCAAGCTTCGTGGTTACCTACGGGTGTCCGCGCGTGACCTGGAACAATGGATGGCGGGAGACGAGCGCATGCCGCGGTTCGTGTTCCTGAAACTGGTCGACGTGGTGGGCGAGGATGCAACCGCCGGGCTGATTCCCGATTCGGGCGCCAATGGCCGGGGCAGTGGCCGTGCGGCAAACTCCGTGTGGCTGGACCCCATTGCGGGCGAAGGCGTGCTGGCCGTGGCGCCACGCGCGCGCTCGCTGGGGGAATTCATCGAGGCCGAGTTTTCGGCCGGGCAAATCGAGGAGTTCATGGCGTGGTCGCTGAACGCGGCGGTCGCCAATACCGGAGCGGTGCGCGGAAACGTCCAGATCGTTGAAGGCAACAACCTGCGCCTGGTCGCGCAACTCGGCTTCGAGCAGCCTTTCATTGATTTCTTCAGCGTGGTGGACGCCGCCATGTCCTCTGCCTGCGGCGCCGCTCATAGCAAGGCCAGGCGGGTGGTGGTGAAGCACGTCCCCAGCGATCCCATTTTCAAGGGAACGCCGGCCGAGGACGTCATGCTCGGCGCCGGTGCCCTGGCCTGCCAGTCAACGCCGCTGTTGGATGGTTCCGGCGCCGTCTTCGGCATGCTCAGCACCCATTACGACCAGGCGCACGAGCCGACGCCGCGCGAGCTCAAGGTCATCGACACCGTGGCGGCGCGCATGTCTTATCGACTGGCCGGCGGCAATGGCCGGGCCTGGGTGGCGGCGGAACGCTAGTCCCGGACGTTTTCCCCGGGCGGTAATGCCGGGGAGCAACTGATTACAAATCAGCTGCTCTTGAGCGCCTGTACGGCCGTGCGGGCGAGCTGGGTGATCTTGTCCCACTCTCCCGCGGCCATCAGGGCCGGCGGCGCCACCCAGGACCCCCCTACGCAGACCACGTTCGGCTGCGCCAGAAACTCCAGCGCGTTATCAGGCGTGACCCCCCCGGTGGGGCAGAACCGCACGTCCGGAAACGGCCCGGCCAGCGCCTTCAGCATCGCCACCCCACCCGCCACCTGCGCCGGAAACAGCTTCAGCTCATGAAAGCCGGCAGCCTTCGCCGCGATTACATCCGAAGGCGTCATCACTCCAGGCAGCAACGGCAACCCCGACTCGCGGGCCCCTGCGACCAGCTCTGAAGTCAATCCCGGACTGACCGCGAACACGGCGCCAGCGTCCAGCGCCAGCCGGAATTCCTCTTTCTTCGTCATCGTCCCCACACCAACAATCGCGCCTTCCACCTGTTCTGCAATCGCCCGGGTCGCTTCCAACGCTCCCGCCGTGCGCAGGGTGATTTCCAGGACGCGGATGCCGCCGGCAACGAGTGCCTTGGCCAATGGCACGCCGTACTCGGGCTTTTCAATGGTGAGCACGGGAATCAGCGGTCCATCCCGCATCACGTCGATGACCTGCATGGTTTTGCTCATGCCACCTTCTCCTCGACCGGGAGCGCCGAGCGCAATGTCTCCGGGGCGGCAAAAATCGTGGCGCCCTGCTCGGCGCCCGAAGCCTGCGCCCTGAACAGGGCAAACAACTCCCGGCCGGTACCGAAGTCATTGCCGGACAAATCAGCGGGCGGCGTTTTGCGCGCCTGCCATTGCTCCATGGGCACTTTTGCTTCCAGCACGCCGCGCTCCGCGTCGAGAAGGATAATGTCCCCGTCGCGCACTTTGGAAAGCGGACCGCCCGCCACGCACTCGGGCGTCACGTGGATGGCGGCGGGCACCTTGCCCGAGGCGCCCGACATGCGGCCGTCGGTGACCAGGCCGACCTTGAAGCCCTGGTCCTGCAGCACGCCCAGCGCCGGGGTGAGCTTGTGCAGCTCGGGCATGCCGTTGGCGCGCGGGCCCTGGTTGCACACCACGGCGATGAAGTCGCGGTTCAGCTCGCCGCGCTTGAACGCCGCCTCGACTTCGCCTTGCGACTGGAACACGCGCGCCGGCGCTTCCACCACGCGGTGCTCGGGCGCGACGGCCGAGGTCTTGATGACGGCGCGCCCCAGGTTGCCCGACAGCAGCTTGACGCCGCCGTCGGCACTGAAGGGCGCGGCCACGGTGGCAAGCACCGTCGCATCGCCGCTTGCGCGGGGCGCGCGCCGCCATGCCAGCGCGTTGCCTTCCAGATAGGGCTCCTCGGCGTAGCGCGCCAGCCCCTGGCCCGCCACGGTGAGCGTGTCGCCGTGCAGCAGGCCGTTGGCGAGCAGTTCGCCGATCAGGTAGCCCATGCCACCCGCGGCGTGGAAGTGGTTCACGTCGGCCTTGCCGTTGGGATAGACGCGCGCGAGCAGGGGCACGGCCGACGACAGCGCGGCGAAGTCGTCCCAGTCGATGACGATGCCGGCGGCGCGCGCCATGGCCACGAGGTGGATGGTGTGGTTGGTGGAGCCGCCGGTGGCGAGCAGGCCGACCATGCCGTTGACGATGGCGCGCTCGTCGACCACGCGGCCCACCGGCGTGTACTCGCTGCCCGTGGACACGATTTTCACCGCGCGGCGCGCGGCGGCTTCGGTGAGCGCGTCGCGCAGCGGCGTGCCGGGGTTGACGAAGGCGCTGCCCGGCAGGTGCAGCCCCATCACCTCCATCAGCATCTGGTTGCTGTTGGCCGTGCCGTAGAACGTGCAGGTGCCGGCGCTGTGATAGGAATTGGCCTCGGATTCGAGCAGGGCGTCGCGGTCCACCTTGCCCTGCGCATAGAGCTGGCGGATGCGGTTCTTCTCTTCATTGGCCATGCCCGAGACCATGGGGCCGGCCGGGACGAAAATGGTCGGCAGGTGGCCGAAGGCCAGCGCCCCGATCACCAGCCCCGGCACGATCTTGTCGCATACGCCCAGGAACAGCGCCGCGTCGAACATGTCGTGCGACAGCCCCACAGCCGCGGCAAGGGCAATGACATCGCGGCTGAACAGAGACAGTTCCATCCCCGCGCGGCCCTGGGTGACGCCGTCGCACATGGCCGGCACTCCGCCGGCAAACTGGGCCACTGCTCCGGCTTCGCGCGCGGCCTTCTTGATCAGCGCGGGGTAGCGCTCGAAGGGCTGGTGGGCCGAGAGCATGTCGTTGTAGGTCGAGATGATGGCGATGGAAGGGACGCGGGCCTCGCGCAATACCAATTTATCCGAAGCGGGGGCGGCGGCGAATCCGTGAGCGAAATTGGCGCAGGCCATGTCCTTGCGCACCGGGCCGGCTTGCCGGGCCGCTTC
>DATNCF010000152.1:0-12506 GCA_035571675.1 Burkholderiales bacterium
ATAGGTCGCAAGGCCGTCCACCTCGGCGGCCGTGATGCCGGCGTCGGCCAGCGCGGCGTGCAGCGCATCGCGCGTCAGCGCCGCGACGCTGCGCTGCGAACGCCGCTCGATGTCCGAATAGCCCACGCCCACCACGGCGACCTTGTTGCGCACGCTGCGTGCCGTGCTCATCGGCCGCCTCCCTCGGCGCGTTCCCTGGCACGGAACTGCGGCAGGGTAACGTCATCGGTGAGCTTCTCCAGGAACACTTCCACCGGCAGGCCGATGCGCACGTTTTTGGGATCGACGCCGACGAGGTTGCCCACCGCGACCAGGAGCGGCTGCTCGTCCAGTTCCACCCACACGGAAACGTAGGGCACGCGCTGCTCGAAGCCGCGCACGCGTTTGTCGTACATGACCGAGAAGCTGTACACCTTGCCCAGGCCCGAGGCGGTCTCGAAAGACAGTTTTTCCGAACCGCACTCGGTGCAGATCACGCCGGGCGGATGGAACCAGTGCCGGCAGTCGGCGCAGCGCTGGATGGCGAAGCGGCCTTGGCGCGCCGCTTCCCAGAAGCCGCGGCTCTCATGGCCGGGCAGCGGCAGCGGCGGAAGCACCTTGTCCGAGGCGCTCGTCACCACTCACCCACATTAGGCATGGACAGCCAGGGCTCGGCCGGCGCCAGCGCCGGTTTCCTCTGCAGCAATTCCACGGAAATGAGATCGGGCGAGCGCACGAAGGCCATGCGGCCGTCGCGCGGCGGCCGGCTGATCTTGTAGCCCAGGTCCAGCATGCGCTCGCAGGCGGCGTAGATGTCGTCGACCTCAAAGGCCAGGTGGCCGAAATTGCGTCCGCCCGTATACGGCTCGGCCTGGTCCCAGTTGTAGGTCAGCTCGATCTCGGCCTCGGGCGTTTGCGGCGCCGACAGGAACACCAGCGTGTAGCGTCCCTGTTCGTGCTCGCTGCGGCGAACTTCCCGCAGTCCCAGCCCGTCGCAGAAAAAGCGCAGCGCGGCGGGCAAATCGCGCACGCGGATCATGGTGTGCAGGTAGCGCATGGGATGTGATGTCGTGCTATAAAAATGAAAATCAGCATAACACCGTTGCTCCCCCCGCCGTCTGCGCGGTGTGCACCACAAAGAGGAAGCACATGGCGGTTTCCCTGCAAGACCTGCTGCGGCCGAAAGAAGCCGCGCTGCTGGCCATGGAGGCCAGGCGCGGTTCGGTGGGCGATCTGGCGCCGCAGGACTACCCCGCACCCTGGGCACCGCCAAACTAGTTCAAGGCCTCCAGCGACTCAGACCATACGACTTTGTCGGCACGCAGCGAGGCAATGGCGTCGCTGGAATAACCGAGTTCAGCGAGTAGCGCATCGGTGTGGTCGCCGGCCAGGCTGCCCGGCCGGCATTGCACCGCGCTTTCACCGAAAGTCACGAGCGGACCGTGGCGCAGCATGTCGCCGTAGCGCGGGTGCCGGCAGGGCACGGCCAGGCCGTTGGCGCGCACATGCGCATCATGCATCCAGAACGTGCCGGTGCTGCCCGCATCGGCGCGCACGCAGCCCACGTTGGCGCGCGCCAGCCGCGCCTCCCAGGCGTCGGCGGTGTCGCCGCCAAAGGCCGACGACAGTTGCGCGGCCAGCGTGTGGTCATCGGCGGGCAGCGGCGCTTGCAGGTCCAGCACCTCGGCCAGGCGCCGGCATTCGGCATCGCCTTCGACCGCCAGGAACACCCAGCCCTCGCGGCAGCGGTACAGCCGATGCAAGGCATGCAGGCCGAACAGTTCGGCATCGGGCAGAGGCCGCGGGGGTTTGCCTGCATAGCGCAGGGCGTCGTCGAAGTTCGCGTACATGTTCGCCAGCATCATGTCGACGTTGATCTGCTGGCCCACGCCCAGGCGGCGCTTGGCGGCGAGACCCAGCAGCACCGCCGTGCCGATGAGCATGGAGGTATTGGGGTCTGGGTTGGCCTCGTTGGCGCGGTACAGGCTTTCGGCCGTGGCGCGCAAGGCATCGACATCGGCGGTGGCCCCCTCGGGCACGCCGCGCCCGGCCTGGTACAGCGCTCCGCCGCATTGCGCGCCGGCGATGGGATGGGCGCAGGGCCGGTTGGCACCCGGCGCATCGGGGTGGTAGCCATTGGCCGACAGCCACACCACGCGCGGATTGAACTCGCGCGCGCGGGCGTAGCCGAAGCCCAGCTTGTCCGGCACGCCGGGCCGGAAGTTGTGCGCGATGACGTCGGCCATGGGCAGCAGTTTGTCGAGGATTTCGCGCCCGCGCGGCGACTTCAATTCCACGCAGATGGATTCCTTGCCGGTGTTGGCCTTGAGCGCCACCAGTTCCAGCGCGCCCAGGCCGATGTAGCGGCCCGGGTCGCCGCTGATGGGCTCGACCTTGATGACGCGCGCGCCCAGCTCCGTCAGCCCCGACAGCGCCAGCGGCGTGGCCACTACGCTGGCGAACTCCAGGATGGTGACGCCCGCGAGCGGCCCCGCGCCCGCGGATGCAGTTGAGGCTGCGCTTGGACCATCCTGCTTCGGCGCCCGATCCCGCTTGGGTTCGGCCGGCCGCGCCGCGATGCGCGCCGGCGTGGCCGAAAGGTGGGCGACCGGCCCCAGCCAGCGCATGGCGCCCAGTTGCGGATGTTCCACGTCGATCACGTCGCCGGGGCGAACGAGGTCGCGATCGTCCAGCGCCTCCTGGGTGGTCTGGAAAGGCGCGGCCGCGACATTGCCGTCGGCATCGAAGGCCCTCAACCATTCGGAGCCCGGCCGGCTGCACATGCGCGCCAGCATGGCGTCCCGCACCTTTTCCTGCGTCTTGGCCGACCAGCGCGTCACCGGACTGTTGCGCTCGCCTTCGGGCGGCAATTCGGCCAGCCCGGCGATGCCCAGATAGGACCAGAACAGGTGGTCGAAAATGTTGCCCATCTGCAGCCAGCGGCCGTCCTGCGCCTGCACCGGCTGGTAACCCAGAGACGGCTTGCCGTTCATGGCCGTTCCATCCGCCAGCCGCTCCGGGAAGCGCGGCGTGAGTTGCACCCGCCAGGAATCGACAATGTCATAGGGCAGCATGCCCTGCAGCAGGCTGGTCTCGACGCGCTGGCCGCGCCCCGTGCGGTCGCGCACCAGCAGGGCGGCAAGGATGCCCTGCACGCCCAACTGCGCGGCGGCCAGCGTGCCCACCTGCACGGCGGCGTAGGCCGGGCCGGGACGCGAGGCTTGTCCCTCGAAGGCCAGCATGCGCCCGCTTTTGGCCGCCACCAGCGCCTCGCGCATGGGATAGCGGGCGTAAGGTCCGCGCAGGCCCCAGCCCGAGATGTTGAGATGGATTTGACGCTGCTGCCTGGCCGGTTCCTTGTCGTCGGGACCCAGGGTAGTGATCAGCACGTCCGCCTCGGACGCCGCGGCATCGAGGACACTGCCGGCCGCTTCTTGCAGCACGTGTTTTCCACGCAGCAGCATGGGCGCCGCGGGATGCCCCGCAATCCCCGGCGGGCTCACGCAACTCACCTCGGCGCCGAAGTCGGCCAGCACCATGCTGGCCAGCGCGGAAGCGGGATGCGCGCCGAGGTCCAGCACGCGCAGTCCCGCGAGCAGGGGGCTGTCCGCCAGCGAGGAATTGTCAGCCATGCTTGTCACCCTGTGTTCAATGGTCCGGCGCACGAGAGCGCAAACGCCAGCGTCCTGATGGCAACGGACACTCGCATTTGCCTGAATTGCAGGAAAGGATACCGCGCTTGACGCCGGCCGTTGCCCGACCGCGCGCCTTGACGCCTACGGCAGGACAATCACGGCATGCATACACCGCGTGTCCGACAGACGTCATGGCCAATATATGGAGAATGGGCTCACGATGACGTCCACCGATAAATCGAAGGAAGCAGAAGGAGTGGCCAGCCTTCAGGACAAGCTCGGGTACGGTCCCCAGAGCGAAGCCTCTTTCGAGGAAGGCCCGCTGGGCCAGGGCGGGCAGCCGGCGGCCTCACCGCCGGAAGAGCCGGACAGCAGCCAGCCGCGTCCCACACCGGGCTCGCCGCGGGAAGGCAAGCCCGAGCGCGTCGATCTCAACGATGAGCCCCAGGTGCGCGCCTTGTGCGCCGAGCTGTATGTCGCCCCCATCGAAATCGCGCGAGCCGTCGCCGCCGTGGGCAACGACTGCTCGGCCGTGCGCATGTACCTGCAGAACAAGCCGCGTTGACCTCGTTCCCGCGGAACGGCGGTTACTTTTTCTCCATGGGGATGACGGTGATCTCGCCGTTGCGCTCGAGAATGGCGCGCTGCACGTCCTCGAGCGACTCGTTGCCCGTTTTCTTGCGCACGGCCTCTTCCAGGTCGCGCGCGCTCACCAGCGCCTTGCGCATGCTCTCGGGGTTGACGGTTCCATTCCTCACGAGTTGGCGCGGTTCTCCATTCAGGATGCGATCGACCACCGGCCAGAGGACGCTGGCCATGCCCAGCAGCCGGTGAATCGCCACCATGGCGGCGCAGGCCGCCACGGTTCCGAGGAAAGGCGAAGCGCCCACCACGCCGCGCGACAGCACCGCGCCCAGCAACACGGTCACGCAGGCATCGAAAGGGCTCATCTGGCCGAAGGACCGTCTCCCCGAAAAGCGGATCAGCAGCAGCGCGACAAAAAAGGCCACCACCGCCCTGGCGGCCATTTGGCCGGGCGTGAGGTCCTGGCCTTCGCCGAACAGGGCTTCAAGCAACGCTCGCCGCGGTTTCCGCCGGAGCGGCGGCAACCTTTCTCAATTGAGGCAGGACCTTTGACCCGTAGGCCTGTATGAAGGCTTTCTGGTCGGGCCCGGCGGAGTGGAAGAACAGGTGGTCGAAACCCATGTCGAAGTAGCGCCGCGCGTAGTCTACGTGCTCCTGGGGACGGTCTGAAATGCAGCCGGCCTGCTCGATGGTGTCCGCGCCCACCACCTTGCCGTTCTTTTCGGATAGCGCCGGGGTATGCAGGCGCTGGGTGAACATGGCGGGCACCATGGCGCCCGCCCAGAAGCGCTTGCGCGACTCGATGGCCGCCTGCTTGTCGCCGGTGAAGTCCGCCGACAGCTCGATCAGTTTCGGCAACCGGGACGCATCCCGTCCGGCCTTTTTGGCCCCGGCCGCGAAGTTCTTGAGCATGTCGCGGTACACCTCCGGCTCCTCGCCGCCGACGGTGAACAGGCCATCGCCGTGCAGTCCGGCGAAATAGGCGCTTTCCGGCGCCAGGGACGAGATGTAGATGGGTATGGACTGGCGGGGCCGGGAGTAGATTTTCGCCTGATGGGTCTGGAAGCTCGGGCCGTCGTGGGTCACGGGCTCGCCCTTCCACAACGCCTTCATCAACTCAATGGCCTCCGCGAGCTGCGCCTGGCGCACCCTGTATCCCGGCCACTGGCCCACGGCGGAAAACTCGTTCAGCGCCTCGCCCGTGCCCACTCCGAGGAACACCCGGTCGCCGGCGAGGCAGGCCAGGGTGGCCGCCGCCTGGGCGACGATGCTGGGATGGTAGCGCAGGGTGGGGCAGGTGACGCCGGTGCCCAGCCGGATGCGGGTGGTGCGCGCCGCCACGGCGCCCAGCCACGTCCACGCGAACGACGCCTGGCCCTGTTCGGCCCACGGGTGGAAGTGGTCGCTGACGTCGAGCGCGTCAAAACCCGCCTGTTCCGCCGTCACGGCGTATTCCAGCAATTCGCCCGGAGCGTACTGCTCCGCGCCGGCCTTCCAGCCAAGGGAAACCATGTTCACCACCACCATCCGCGTAGTTGATCCGCGCGATCCATGCGCTTATGGCTCGAACTTACGATCGTGGCGCTCGTCTGGATGTAGGCCAGCCCCCGAAATCAATGTGGACTTTCGACAGCCCGGCCTCCGGTGCGCGCCTCCACATAGATGCGCTTCATGCGGGGGTATTTGGCGCGGATGCGATGCTTGATGGCGGCCACGGCCTTGTCCAGTTGCCCGGCGCTGCCGGTGGGCGCGAAATCCACGCGCAACGCGACCAGCACTTCCTCCGGTCCCATGTACATGGTGAGCGGCCGCGCCGCGCCGGTCACGCCGGCCTCGGACAGGGCGATGCCGCGGATGTCCTCGGCCGTTTCCGGGCGCACGCCCTCGCCCACCAGCAGCCCGCGCGCCTCGTGCACCAGCACCACGGCCACGATGCACAGAATGCAACCGATGACGACGGAAGCCGCTGCGTCGTAGGCCGGGTCATCCAGCCAGTGGCTCAGGAACACGCCCAGCGCCGCCGCGGCCACCCCGCCCAGCGCCGCGCCGTCCTCGGCGATCACCGTGTACACGGCCGGGTTCTTGCTCGCCTGCAGCGCATCCCAAAAGGGCCCTTCGCGCCTTTCCTTCTGGAACTGCCTGACACCGATGACGAAGCTCGCGCCATCGAACAGCGCCGCGGCGGCGAGCACGGCGTAGTTCCAGCCGGGGCTGCCGAGCGCCCGGGGATGGAGGAGGTAATACACGCCGCTGAAAACGGAAACGCCGCCGCCCATGCCGAAAATCAGCACGGCCACCATGAGGCTCCAGAAAAACAGCTCCTTGCCGTGCCCGAACGGATGGTCCGGGGTGGGATCGCGCCGCGCCCGCCGCATGCCCAGCAGCAGCAGCGTGCCGTCGAGCGTGTCCACCACCGAATGGATGCCCTCGGCCAGCATGGCCGCGCTGCCGGTGAAACCGGCGGCGATGAACTTGGTGATCGCGATGGCGACATTGGCGGCGATCGCGCCATAAACGGTTAGATGTGAACCTGAAGCTGCCAACGCCGTCGCCAGACTTTGAAACTAACCCGCGTTGAGCACGCTCTCAACCCCGGGTGTTGGCCTTGACCCAGGCGGAAAACGCCGTCATGAAGCCGTGCAGAAACTTGCGCGTGCCGTCGTTCACCAGCTTGGCATTCTCGTCGAACAGCTTGTCCGCGCCGCCGATGTAGGCCTCGGGCTGCTGCATGGCCGGCACATTGAGGAACACCAGCGACTGGCGCAGGTGGTGGTTGGCGCCGAAACCGCCGATGCCGCCCGGCGACGCGCTCACCACGGCACCCGGCTTGCCGCTCCACCGGTTGCTGCCGTAAGGGCGCGACGCCACGTCCAGCGCGTTTTTCAGCGCCCCCGGCACGGAGCGGTTGTACTCGGGCGTGACGAACAACACGGCGCCGGCGGCCTTGATGCGCTCGCGGAACGCCCTCCACTCGGCGGGCGGATGGTCGTTGTCGGCATCCTGGTTGTAGAGGGGAAGCTGGCCGATCTCGGCCATGGACAGGGCCAGTTCGGGCGGCGCGATTTCGATCAGGGCGTTGGCCACTTTGCGGTTGATTGAGTCTTTCCTCAGGCTGCCGACAATAACGGCCACATCCACGGCCCCATCCTGCGCTTTCATGGGAAATCCTTTCGGGTTCAGACTCCCATCGCCATGGTAGCAACATCGCCGGCAGCGGAAAGTCGGCGGAATGAGGACGCCGGATGGCGGATGACAGCGCCGGTCACGCGCCCAGCACGACGCGCTGCGCCGGCAGGATGTCGCGCACCAGGATGCTGCGGTGCTGCTCCATGGCCTGCAGCACCCGATGGTGGTGCGAGATGTCGCAGCGGTCGCGCCACAGCCGCGCCGGCCACGCCCCGCGCGCATCGTCGGCCGCTTCGTGGCGCCACGACCCCGGACCGAGGGCGGCATACGGCGGCAAGGCCTCCATCAACCCGGGAATGCCGCCCCTGGCCACGCCGGCGGCGAACACCGCCAGGCGCTTTCTGCTGCTGCGCGAGCGGTTGTGCTCAAACAGCCGGCGCAGCGCCTCACGGGCCTCCGGCGGCAACCCCGGTTCGCGCTCGAATCTCGTGTTGCCGCCGAGATAACCGCGCACGGCGCGGCACGCCATGTCGGCGGCGGTCAGGAAGGCCGGCAGGTTATCGCGGTCGACGCGCTGGTTGTGACCGTTGCGGTAACCCCATTTCAGCCAGGGCATGTCGGGAAAATGCAGGGCCGAGCTGTGGCCCAGCCGCGAGATCACGTCCAGCGCCAGCGCCGCCGCGGTGCCGCTCGCGGTGCGCAGCGTTCGCTGCAACGCGCGTGTCCACGCGCCGGGCTCCCCGGGCTCCTCATCGCCCTCCAGGAACAGCACGGCGTTGTTGCGGCTTACCAGGCCGCTGAAGCCCTGGTGCGCCCAGGTATCGACGTAGGCGTGCAGGGACACGCCCAGACGGTACAGGCCGATGGCGCTGTTGCGCTGTTCGATAGCGTGCCGGACCGCGGCGGCGGCGGCGGCACCGCCGGCGCGACACACCGTCCTTTCTTCCGCGCCGCTGCCCTCGCCACCGGGCACGAAATGAAACGGCGCCCACGCCATGACATTGCCGGGATTGAACAGCGCTTCGACCACCCATGGCCGGGCCAGGGCCCATGGCGCCAGGCCGCCGCCGCGGCCCGTCAGGTCGGCATCCTGCATGTCGGGCGCGGTGGCATCGTCCACGTACTGGCAGGCGTGCGCCACAATTTCGGCGCGCGGCGCGTCCATGCCGGCCAGGCGCGCCACCACATACATCACGCCGAAATGGAAATCGATGTCCATCAGGCTGGATCCGCGTCGGGGGTCGAGGGGTTGCGGCCGGCATTTCGGCTCAGAGCGGCGAAAGCCAATCCGCCCAGCACCAGCGGCACATACAGCGTGCCCAGACGCCACAGCGACAGCGCGGGCGCGATCACGGCGGCCGGCAACCAGGGCGCCAACGCAGCGGCGACGCCCAGGTCGGCGCTGCCTCCGCCTCCGGGAATGCCCGTCCACTGCGCCAGGTGCAGCACCCCGGCCTGCAACACCAGGATGAAACCGTACGGCAGGCGATGACCCAGCGCGTCCAGCACCATCCACAGCACGCTGTAGCGCGCGAACCATTGCAGGCCGGTGAGCAACAGCAGCAGCGCATTCTGGCGCGCGTCGGCGCGCAGCAGGCTCACCGCCTGCAGTCGCAGTTCGGCCATGAAGCCGCGTACCCGCGCGCTCTGCAGCACCGGAATGGCGCGCAGCCAGTTCCCGGCAGCCCCGGCCCCGCGGCGGCGCCCGTACCACACTGCCGCGCCGAGCAGCATGGACAGTGCCACGGCCGCGTACAACACGGCATGCGCGGTGACCGGCATGCGCGCCAGCAACTCGGCCACGGGCCCCAACGCGGACAGCACGCAAATGGGCACAAACAACGCGAAGAACACCAGGTCGAGGGCCTGCTCCGCGCCCACCACCGAGGTGGCCATGCTCCAGGAGGCGCCCGAGCGGCGCAGCAGCGCGACCGACAGCACGTACCCCCCAGCGCCCGCCGGCGTGGCGAGGAAGGCGAAATCGCCCGCCAGTGAAATGGCCAGACTGCGGCCGAAGGCCGGCCGCGCGCCCAGGTGCCGCCACAGCACGTGCAGCTTCCCCGCCTTGGCCACGCCCGCGGCCAGCGCCAGGCCGGCCACCGCCATGAGCAACGCGGGCGAGGTGCCGGCCAGCGCCTCGAACGACGCCGCTCCGCCCAGGGCGAACGGCACGCCGATGGTCAGGGCCAGGCCGATGAGCGCGGCGAGGACGGTTTTGCGGCTCATCTGAGCCTCGCGGTTTTGCCGCTCATGCGGGCCTCGTGGCTTTGCGGCGCATGCGGGCGGCTCATGCGGGACGGAGCCGAAGCGAGGCCCGGCTCGGGCGCGAACAATCGCACCGCATCGGCCTTGGTCATGGGGGTGCGGCTTTCCAGCAGCCGGGCGATCAGCTCCTGCCATCGCAGGGCCACATCGGGATGCCGCGCGTCCGCCGGATGCAGCGCGATGCGCAGCAAGGGCACCCCGGCGGTGGCTTCCCGCATGGTCCGCACCCACAGCCGGCTGGCCGCGCGCCGCCAGGCCGAGCGCGCCGATACGGTGATGCACGGCGCCGCGATGCGGGCTCCGTCGCGCAGCCGCAACAGTTCCCAATGGCTGCTGGTGTAGGCCAGGGATGAGCGCTCCAGCGCGGCGCGCGTGCCCCGCCCCGCCAGCCAGGCGGGAGGAATGAAGCCGGCGGCCTGCCAGCCGCAGGCCTGCAACATGTCGAGTCCGCGCCGGATGCGGAATTCGGCCTCGGCCAGCGGCAATGCCGCGAACTCGCCCTCGCCCGCGGTCAGCATGCGCCGCCGCAGCCAGTCCGCCGGCCCACGCACGGCGCCGCCGCTGTCATCGGCGCCGTCGTCGAGATGGCGCAGACCATGCAAGGCCACTTCCGCGCCCGCCGCGACATGCGCGTTCACGTCTCGGACAAACCAAGGGGCGTGGTCAACGCGCGCGCCGCCGTGGTATTGGGGCACCACGGCCAGCGTCACGGGCGGCCGCCCCAGCGGTTCGAGCAGCCGCAACAGCGCGCCGCAATCCGGCCAGGTGGCGGGCGCGACGTCATGCAGTGCGATGCACAGCCCGCGCTGAACGGCCGGAGTGGTGTTGGAAAATGCTTCCGGCGCGGCGTTCACAGGCCGACTCCCAGGGCCAGCTTTTGACGCACGGGCATGCGCCGCACCAACTTCACATACTGGGAAAGCTGGTGCCTGAAAATGGGCTCCCAGCCACGCGTCGACTCCACCTTGCGCCGCGCATGCTCACCCATGGCGCGAGGATCGGCGGCGAACAGGGAACGCACCGCCTGGACCAATGAAGCCACGCTGCGCGGCTCGGCGACGCGGCCCACGGCATCGTCGACGATTTCCGGCACGGCGCCCGAGCGCACGCCCACCACCGGCAGCCCGCAGGCCATGGCCTCGATGAACACCAGGCCGAAAGTCTCGTGCTCGCCGGCGTGCACCAGGGCGTCGCAACTCGCCACCAGCCGCGCCAGCCGAGCGGTGTCCTGCTCATAGGGCAGCCAGGTGACGCCGGGCTCGCGCCGGCGCCGGTCCCCGCCGACAATGAGCAGGTGGTAGGGCGGGCCCAACAGGCGGGCGGCCTGGGGAAGCAGGGGGATGTGCTTCTCGGCGGACAACCGCCCGGCGTAAATCAACAGGCGCGTGTCCGAGGGCAGGCCCAGCTCCGATCTGAGCGCGGGATCGCGCCGCCCAGGGTGGAACAGCGCGGTATCCACGCCCAGCGGCTGCACCGCCACCCGGTCCACCCCGGCGCTCCACAGGCGCCGCGCGATGGTGCGCGATGGCGCGGTGACCAACTCGAAGCGGCTGTACAAGCGGCGGATGTAACCATCGGCCAGCTTGCCGGCCGTCGCGCCCAGGCGCATGGCTACGACGCGCGGCAGGTCCGAATGCGCAAAAGCCACCGCCGGGATGTCCAGCCGCCGGGCCGCGTCAAGCGCCGCCCAGGCAATGTGATAGGGGTCGCCCGCCTCGATCACGTCGGGCTGCAGCGCGCACAGGGCGTCGGCCCACGCCGACGTGCTTAACGGCAACCGGTAACCGTGGCCGAAGGGGATGCGCGGGCTCGGCACCTGGACGATGCCCGTCTGTTCGGGGATGGCGCCGCCTCCGGGCACCACGATCGTGTGCCGCACACCGCGCGTGTCCCGCAGAAAAGCGTGCTTGGCCAGCAGGTAGCGCTTGACGCCGCCGCTGCTGGGGGCGAAGAACAGCGTGGTGTCGACAATGTGCATAGGCCCGGAACAACTTCGGCGGGACGTCGCCGCGCGCTGGGCCTACCGACGGGCGGACACCTGTCCAACCCTGCGGCGGCCCTCATTCAAAGATACCGGTTCCCCGCAGGCAAACGGTCAGAGGAACCCGCTTCCCGGTGTCGGCGATTGTTGGAAGCGGGATTGAAAGGTTGAGAGCCAAAGTCGAGAGCCGCGGCCCATGGTCTGGGAAGACCACGGGCCGGGTTTCCCTTTGGGCTGGCTTTGGTTGGGCGACGCCGCGGCGGCCGGATCAATGTTGTCCGGCAAGCTGCCCTTTGCGCTGCATCAGCCGCTCACCCAGCTCGTCGAGGTCCATCTTGGACTTTTTGGCTTCTGCGAACATGCCGCCGGCCTGCTCTTCCTCCTTGACGTGGTGCTTGATCATTTCCGACAGCACCTTCACCTTGGCGTCGAAGTAATCGTCCGAAGGATCGGACGACTCGATTTCAGCGATGAGCTTTTTAGCGCCGTTGTGCTCGACAATGGCCTCGTGGTGGATGTCCTCGTCGCGGGCCTGCTCCAGGAACGCGGGATAGAAGATTTCCTCCTCGATGGTGGTGTGCACCTTGAGCGCGCTGCAGATCCGCTCGGCCAGCCTGCTCTTCACGGATTGTGAGCGCGCCTTCTCGAATTGCTCGAACATCTCCTCGACTTCGCGATGATCGGCCTTAAGCAGCGCGACGGCGTTGGGAACCTTGCGCGAGCGGGTTGCGGCGGCGCTACGGGAGCGTGAACGCGGCGTGCTATGGGCGGTGCTGGGCATGACAGGACTCCGGCTATGGGTTGAGGACGGACCCACATTAGTCTCGCCGGCGCATGGCCGCTATAGGAAAAGACCGCAGACAGTTGTCGGGCTATACGGGGTGCCAGCCACTGTGCCGATGTGCCCATGTGCCCATGTGCCCATGTGCCCATGT
>DATNCF010000153.1:0-3051 GCA_035571675.1 Burkholderiales bacterium
ACTGGGACGGCACGCTCATGGATTCGGCCGGCCTCATCACCCGCTCCATCCAGGCTGCCGCGCGCGACCTGGGGCTGCCGGTGCCGGACGACGCCACGGCTTCGCACGTCATCGGCCTGGGCCTCACCGACGCGCTGGCCATGGCGGTGCCCCAGCTTGCCGAGGCGGACTACCCGCGCATGGCCGAGCGCTATCGCTATCACTTCCTGGCCGGCGACACCGAGGCGCCGCTGTTCCCCGGCACCGAGGCCATGCTAGCGGAACTCGCCGGCGCCGGGCACATGCTGGCCATCGCCACGGGCAAAAGCCACCAGGGGCTGACGCGCGCCTTGGCCGCCACCGGCATCGGCAATTACTTTGCCTGCACGCGCTGCGCCGACCAGACCAGCCCCAAGCCGGCGCCGGACATGCTGCTCGAACTCATGGAGCAACTGGCCACGCGGCCCGAGGCTACCCTCATGATCGGCGATACCACCCACGACCTGCAGATGGCGGCCAATGCCGGGGTGCGGGCCGTGGCCATCACCCACGGGGCCCATCCGGCTCATGCGCTGACCGCCGCCGGGCCGCTGGCCACCGTCCACAATACCGGGGAGTTGCATCAGTGGCTGAAGCGGAACGGGTGATCTGCGCCAGCGCGGAGCTGGAGGAAGCCGGCACCGGCGTGCGCTTCGAGGTGACGCGCCACGGGGCGGTGGAACCGGCCTTCGTGGTGCGCTACGGCGGGCTGCCGCGCGCCTACCTCAACCGCTGCGCCCACGTCCCCACCGAGCTGGACTGGCAGCCGGGCGAGTTCTTCGATATGACCAAGACCCTTTTGATATGCTCGATGCACGGAGCGCAGTACTACCCCGAGAACGGCCGCTGCTACCTGGGACCCTGCCGCAACGGCGGCCTGGTGCCGCTGCAGGTGGTGGAACGCGACGGCAACATCATTCTTCAGGAATAGACGAGGCGACATGAGCGACCAAGGCAACCAGGGCGAGAACTGGGAACGCAAGGTCATCGAGAGGCTGGCCGCCGAGGCGCTGCGCGAGCAGCGCCGGGCGCGCCGCTGGGGCATTTTTTTCAAGCTGCTGTTTTTCGGCTACGTCACGTTCTTCGTGGTGGCGGCCTTCGACTGGCGCGGGGAGGCGGGCACGGCCGGCAAGCACACCAGCCTGGTGGAATTGACCGGCGTCATCGATTCCAAGGGCGACGCCAACGCCGAGCACATCACTTCGTCCCTGCAGAACGCCTTCAAGGACAAGAACACCCAGGGCGTGATCCTGCGCATCAACTCGCCCGGCGGCAGCCCGGTGCAGGCCGGCATCATCTACGACGAGATCCGGCGCCTGCGCGGCCTGTACCCGGACGTTCCCCTTTACGTGGTGGTGGAAGACCTGTGCGCCTCGGGCGGGTACTACGTGGCCTCGGCCGCCGACCGCATCTACGTGGACAAGGCCAGCATTGTGGGCTCCATCGGCGTCATCATGGACGGCTGGGGCTTCACCGGCACCATGGAGAAACTGGGCGTGGAGCGACGCGTGCTGACCTCGGGCGAGAACAAGGCCTTCCTCGATCCCTTCTCGCCGCTGGACCCCAAGCAGAAAGAGCACGCCTTGCAGATGATTTCGGAAATCCACCAGCAGTTCATCGACGTGGTGAAGAAGGGCCGCGGCAAGCGCCTCAAGGAGACGCCTGACATGTTCTCGGGGCTGCTGTGGACGGGCGCCAAGAGCGTGGAACTGGGCCTGGCCGACGGCCTGGGCAGCGTGGACTACGTGGCGCGCGAGGTCATCAAGGCCGAGGACGTGGTGGACTACACCATCAAGGAGAACATCGCCGAGCGCGTGGCCAAGCGCTTCGGGGCCGCGGCGGCCTCGGCCTTCGCCAAGTTCATGCTCAAGGACTCCGTATCGCTGCGGTGAGTTTCCGCAGCCAGCATAAGGGTGGCTGCGGTGATTTCTCGGCCGCAGCGTTCAGTGTCGCTGCGCTGATCTTCCCGCGGCGAGCAGCAGGAAAACGCAGGGCCGGTCCTTGAGCGCCGGCGCCGGCGATGCGCGCCAATCGGCCGCGCTGCGCGTGGAGACTGTTTCCGTGGGCAGCGTCAGGTCCGCCGCCACGCACAGCAACGTGGACGGCTTCAGGTTGGCGCACAGCAGCTTCAGCATGCGCTCGTTGCGGTAAGGCGTCTCGATGAACATCTGCGTCTGGTCGTGCCGCGCCGACTCCTCATCCAGCCGCTTGATGGCGCTCGCCAGTTCTTTTTCGTCCACCGGCAAATAGCCGTGGAAGGCAAAGCGCTGGCCCTGCAAGCCTGAGGCCATGAGCGCCAGCAGGAGGGAGGAGGGGCCGACCAGAGGGACCACCTTGATGCCGGCGCCGTGCGCCGCGCGCACGATCACGGCCCCGGGGTCGGCCACGGCGGGGACGCCGGCGTCGGAGATGAGTCCACCGTCGGCCCCCTCCATGAGCGGCGCGAGCAGGCGCTTCGCGGCGGCCTCGTCCGGCTTTTCCGGCATGGCCTCGATGCGCAGCGCCTGCAACGGCTTCGTCGTGCCGGAAGCTTTCAGAAAAGCGCGCGCGGCCTTGGGCGTCTCGACGACGAAGTAATCGAGATCGCGGACGATTTTGCGCACCGCCGGTGGAATGCAGAGGTCGGCATCACCGGCACCCAGCAAGTTGGGCACCAGGTACAGCGTGCCGTGCGCGCTCACGGCTGGTCGAGAACGCTGAAGCCGTGCTCGGCCAGCAGGTCGACCAGCGCGATGAGGGGCAGCCCGATGAGAGCGTTCGGATCGGGGCCTTCCATGCGCGTGAGCAAGGCGATGCCCAGCGCTTCAGCCTTGGCCGAGGCGGCGCAGTCGTAGGGCTGCTCCTTGGCGAGGTAGCGCTCGATGGCGTTGTCGTCCAGCGTCCGGAAGCCCACTTCGCACGGAACCAGGCGCGCGGACTGCCGGCCAGTGTCCGCGTTGTGCACGCAAACGCCGGTGAGAAAGCTCACGTTGCGCCCCGAGAGCTGGCGCAATTGCCGCACGGCATTGTCCCGGTTGCCGGGCTTGCCCATGA
>DATNCF010000154.1:0-7723 GCA_035571675.1 Burkholderiales bacterium
TCATGGGCAACTGCGGCTTCACCATCGCCCCGGCCAGCGCCGCCAACGCGCCGCTGGTGATCCGCAACCTCGAGCGCGCCGAAGACATCTCGCCCTCGGCCATGAAGGCCGGCATCCAGTGGAGCTGGGAGACCTTTCCCGAATACATGCAGGCCCTGGACAAGCTCCCCAAGGGCATCAACTACGCCACCTACGTGGGGCACTCGGCGCTCAGGACCTGGGCCATGGGCGAGCGGGCCTTCGAGCACAGCGCCGGGCCGGACGAGCTGAAGCGCATGCAGGATCAGCTCCGTGCCGCCATGAAGGCGGGGGCGCTGGGCCTCTCCACCTCGCGCAGCATGCACCACGAGACTTCCGACAGCCGCCCCGTGGCCTCGCGCCTCGCCGCCTGGGATGAAGTGCGCGCGCTGGTCAACACCATCGGCGAAGGCGGCTCTGGCATTTTCGAGATGGCGCATGAAGAAAACGTGCGCGTCAAGGACCCGGCCACGCGCGCCGAATACTTCGGCCGCCTGCTCGACCTGGCGGTGGAAAGCGGGGTCGCCTTCACCGCCGGGCTTATCCCCTCGGGCCGGCGCGACGCCTGGCAGGAGCAGTTGAATTTCCTGGACCGCGTTGCCGAGCGCGGCGGACGCATGTTCGCCCAGTCGCATTCGCGCGGGGTCACCACGCTGGCCTCCTTCCTCACCTACCTGCCGTTCGACCGCCTGGCGGAATGGAAAGAAGTGCGCTCGAAGCCGGTCGAGGAGCAGAAGAAGCTGCTGAGCGACCCGCAGGTCAGGGCCCGGCTGGTGCAGGCCGCCCACCACGGCGACTACGGCCGCGCCATCGGCGCCGAGGCGCGCAAGCCCGACTACGAGTTCATGTTCCCGTTCTACAGCGCCGTGGAGCAGAACCCCTCCGTAGCCAGCCTGGCCAAGCAGCAGGGCAAGGACCCGGTGGAAGTCATCATCGACCTCGCGCTCGAGCGCGACTTCGACCTGTTCTTCATCCAGCCCGTGGCCGAAATCCACCAGGAGGACGTGCTGCGGGTGATGCGCCATCCGCACAGCATCATGACCTTCTCGGATTCGGGCGCGCACGTGAGCCAGATCTCGGACTGCTCCATTCATGCCCACCTGCTGGCCTACTGGGCCAGGGAACAACAAGCCTTCACGCTGGAAGACGCGGTGCGCATGATCACGCTCGCCCCGGCGCGCGCCTTCGGCTTCCACGACCGCGGACTGATACGCGAAGGCATGGCCGCCGACCTGAACGTTATCGACTACCAGCGCTTCGGCCCAGAACTGCCCAAGCTCATGCACGACCTGCCCTCGGGCGCGCGCCGCCTCACCCAGCGCTGCTCCGGCATAAAGGCCACGCTGGTCGCCGGTGAGGCGTTGCTGATGGACGGCAAATACACCGGCGCAACGCCTGGCAAACTCCTGCGAGGACCGCAAGCCGCATAAGCATCGCCCTCAACCGGAAGGATGGTTCTCGTCCCCTCTCCCCCGGGGAGAGGGGCCGGGGGAGTGGGGACGAGAACTCATCGGGCGATTCGCAACCGCCCTCAGCTACAAGGCAACGCAAAGCAGCCTCGTGCCCTTGTTTGTTCCCCTGGACAAACGCTCTGTAGCCCAACCTGTTACATACGCGAATTCGTTACTATTGATTTCATTCAATGGGATCAGAAACAACGGAGGACTTGCATATGTTTTCGCTGGCGGGTAAGTGTGTTGTCGTCACCGGGGGTGGAAGAGGCATCGGCCGCGGCATCACCCGCGCCATGGCCAAGGCCGGCGCCAACGTGGTCATCACCGGGCGCAAGCCCGAGCCGCTGGCCGAGACCGCGGCCGAGATCCGCGGCCTCGGCCTGGGCACCAGGATCGTCGACATGCCCGGCGACATCTGCTCGTTCGAGCACATCAACGCCGTGGCGGCGCGCGCCAACAAGGAGTTCGGCTACATCGACTGCTGGGTGAACAACGCCGGCAGCGCCGACCCCGCCGACGTGGGCCCGCTCATCGACCTGCGCGAGGACCAGTTCGACCGCGTGGTGGACCTCAACCTGAAGTGGAGCTTTTTCGCGGCGCAGGCCGCGGCGCGCAGCATGACGCGCGGCGGTTCGATCATCAACATTTCCTCGCGCAGCGGCTCGCAGCCGGGTCCCATGACAGGCCAGTACGGCGCGGCCAAGGCCGGCCTCGAGAACCTGACCGCCACCATGGCGGTGGAATGGGGCCACAAGCAGATCCGCGTCAACGCCATCGCGCCGGGCGTGGTGCTGACCACCACCAACGCCAGCACGTCCATGAGCAACGAAAACCGCAAGCGCCGCCAGATCGAGACCGTGCCGCTGCGCCGCCTGGGGCACGTCGACGACGTGGCCTTCGCCTGCGTGTATTTCGCCGCCGACGAATCGGCGTGGGTGAGCGGGCAGGTGCTGCACGTGACGGGCGGCAGCCGTATTCCCGTGGGACTGCTCACCTACCTGTTCAAGACCAACCGGCGCATGGAGGAGCAGGAGGCGCTGGCCAAGGCCCGCGGTGCCTGAGGCCGTGGAGGGGGTGATCGGCGGGCGGGCGCTGCGGGCGGGGGCCGGCTGGATCGCCATCCAGGCGGGCGGCCAGATCCAGAAACAGGGCTACGAGCCGCTCACCCTGTCGCCCGAGGAATGGACGCGTTCCATGCTGGCCGAGTATGCGATGGCGCGTGCCGCGGCTGAGGCGGCCGGCATCAAGGCTGAATAGCAGCGCCGAATAACCGGCGGTCCCACGGCGGCGAATCAGTACAATTGCCGGGAACGCACCACCGCTCATCCTGAGGAGTTTACGTGGCATTACTCACCGATTTCCGGCAGCCGCACCTGCTGGCGCGCCGTCCCTTCATCGAGCAATGGCGCAAGGCCGGCATCCACGGCGACTGGACCCTGCTCGATTTGATCCGCAAGGGCATGGACGCCCATGCCGGCACGCGCCTGGTGTTCTCCTATAACGACAAAGTGGAAGAGGTCACCGCCGGGGAATTGTGGCGCCAGGCCGGCATCCTCGCCGCGGGCCTCGCTCGCCGCGGGCTGCGCGCCGGCGACACCGTGGTGGCGCAGATGCCCAACTGCGCCGAGGGCTTCGTGGTGTTCCTCGCCTGCCTGTGGCTGGGCCTGGTGTTCGTGCCCGTGGTGCACATCTACGGCGGCACCGAGCTGGGCTTCATCCTCAGGCGCGCGCGCGCGAAGGCGCTGGTGGTGCCGGGCCGCTGGCGCAAGGTGGACTACGCGGCGCGGGTCGCCGCGGCCGGCGACCTGCCCGATCTCGAGCTCATCGTGGTGGTGGGCGAGGGCGAAATACCGCGCGGCGTGCACTGGAGCGAAGTCATGGCGGAAAAGACCCCGCCCGAGTTCCACCGCGGGCAGCCGGACGACATCTGCATGCTGAATTTCACCTCGGGCACGACCTCCGAGCCCAAGGGCGTCATGCACAGCAATGCCAGCCTGTCGGCCATGTCGCTGCACACCCCGCCGTTCAATTTCGACTTCCGCCTCGGGCCGTCCTTCCGCGGCGGGCCGGCCGGGCACATCGGCGTCGTCATGATCATGCCGCGGCCCTTCCTGTACGGCGACGAGTACATCCACATGGACCAGTTCGAGGCCGGCGCCGCGCTGGAGCTCATCGACCGCTACAAGGCGGTGCGCTCGGCGGGCGTGCCCACCCACATGAACGCGCTGATCGAGAAGGGCAACGGCCAGGTGCCCAAATCCATGCAATGGGCCCTGCTCGGCGCCCAAAGCGTGCCGCCCGAGCTCATCGAGCGGCTGGACAAAATGGGCATGCGGGCCTTCCGCAGCTACGGCTGCACCGAGCATCCCTGCATGACCTCGGGCGAACCCGACGACCCGCTGGACAAGCGCGCCAACACCGACGGGCGCGTGGTGGAGTACAGCACGGCGCGCCTGGTCGACGACGAGGGGCGCGAGGTGCCGGTGGGCGAACCGGGCGAAATCCTGTCCATGGGCTCGCAACTGTTCACGGCTTACCTCAACCCCGAGCACAACCAGGACGCCTTCACCGCCGACGGCTTCTACCGCACCGGCGACATCGGCGTAGTGGACAAGGAAGGTTTCCTTGCCATCGTGGACCGCAAGAAGGACATCGTGGTGCGCGGCGGTGAGAACATTTCCTCGCGCGAGGTCGAAGATCTGCTGGCGCGCCACCCCGCCGTGCTGGAGGCCGCCGTGGTGGGCTGGCCGGACGCGCGCCTGGGGGAAAGCGTGGGCGCCTTCGTGGTGCTGCGCGAGGGCCGCAGCATCAACATGGAGGAAGTGCAAAAGCACTTCTCGACGCTGGGCGTGGCCAGGCAGAAGACGCCCGAGCACCTGGTGGTCGTGCCGGAGTTCACGCGCACCGGGGCGGGCAAGGTCATCAAGGGCGAATTGCGCAAAATGGCCAAGGACGCCCACAAGAAAGAGAAGCAGGGCGCGTAGCCTGCGCGAGAGCAACGCGTCACCAGCGAACCATCACTAGGGCGGAGAATGCATTGAGGTATTACATCGACGCCGCCCAGGGCGCGCCCTTCAAATACACCGCGCCGCTGGCGTGGTCGACCTGGAACGGGCTGAACGGCGGAT
The DNA here is from genome assembly GCA_035571675.1 of Burkholderiales bacterium. Classification (GTDB taxonomy): domain Bacteria; phylum Pseudomonadota; class Gammaproteobacteria; order Burkholderiales; family SG8-39; genus CAIYPG01. The sequence goes on from DATNCF010000154.1 coordinate 4,601, forward strand.
CGTCGCTCGGGCTGCTGGTCGAGGCCATGGAGCAGGTCTCGGGCATGCCGCTGTTCTCGGTGTCCTGCCAGTACGTGAACCTGATCAAGCAGGGCGACGAAGTGACGGCCCAGGCCGAGATCCTGTCTTCGGGCAAGTCGGCCATGCAGATGCGCGCCACGCTCACGGGGCCGGCCGGCGTGCAGGTGTGCGCCATCGGCACGGTGGGCGCCATGACGGCCGAGGCCGAGGTGTTCGCGCCGCGGGATGAGCAGCAGCCGCCCGAGCAGTCGACGCCCCGGCCCTGGATGAAGCCCCTGCCGGGCAGCCTGATGGACACCATGGACGTGCGCGTGGCATCGCACAGCCCCGACCGCGTGGGGCTGTGGATACGCTACCCCGCGGGGGCGGGCAAGCCCATGAGCGCGTCCCTGCTGGCCACCTTCGCCGACCATCCGCCCTTCGGGCTGAGCTTTCTGCTGGGCAACCAGCGCTACGGCATTTCGCTTGACAGCAGCTATCGCACCGTGACCCCGCCCGAAGGCTTCGACGCCGCGGGCTGGGTGCAGCTCGACATGCACTACGATTTCATCGGCGCGCAGTTCGCCCTGGCCACGGTGCGCCTATGGAGCCAGTCGGGCGTGCTGCTGGGCGTCGCCAACCAGGCCATGCGCATCCGCCAGGGCATGGTTTCTCCTTCCAAGAAATAACCTCGGCACCATGGACCTCAATCCCACACCCGAACAAACCCAGGTGGTCGACGCCTTCCGGCGCGTGCTGGAAGGCAAGAGCACTCCGGCGCATGTCCGCGCGGCCGAGAAAACAGGTTTCGATGCCGCGCTGTGGCGCGAAGCCGTGGACATGGGCATTCCCTTCATGGGCGTGCCCGAATCCGGCGGCGGCTCGGGCCTAGGCCTGCTCGACATCGCGCTGCTCGCCGAGGTGTACGGCGAGTTCATCGCCCCCATCCCCTTTATCGAGACCAACGTGGCCGGCCGGCTGCTGGCGCGCGCGGGCGAACCCGGGCGCGCGCTGCTCGAAGCTGTGACTGGCAAGGGCGTCATCGCCACCGTGGCCCTCACCGACACCAAGGCCTCGGGCAAGCAGCGGCCCATCCCGGCCGGTGCCGTGGCCGAGGTGGTGATCATGCTGGAAGGCGACAAACTGCTGGCGGTGAAAGGCGCTGCGCCCGGCGCGGCGCTGAACAACATGGGCTCCGGCCCGCTTGCGTTCCGCTCCAAGGACGAGCGCGGCGCTTCCACAACCGTGCTGGCCGAAGGCGCCAGGGCGCGCGAACTGCACAGCCGCGCCCTGGACGAGTGGCGCACGCTCACAGCTGCCGCTCTCGAAGGCCTGGGCCGCAAGGCCATTGCCATCGGTGTCGAATACGCCAAGAACCGCAAGGCCTTCGGCGCGCCCATCGGCAGCTACCAGGGCGTGGCCCATCCCCTGGCCGATTCAGCCACCGACCTGGACGGCGCGCAGTTGCTGGCGCGCTCGGCCGCCGCGGCGGCGGACGAAGAAGACCAGGGCGGCGGTCCAAAGGGAAATGCCGGACGCTTCTCCGTGCTGGCGTCCATGGCCCTGGCCTTCTGCGCCGAGCGCGCCCAGCGCGCCGCCCACGTGGGCCTGCACGTGCACGGCGGCTACGGCTTCACGCTGGAATACGACATCCAGATGTACGTGCGCCGGGCCAAGGCCTGGCCGCTGGCGCTGGACGATCCGCGCAAGGAGTACCAGCGCATTGCCGGCATGCTGTTCAACCAACCTGGGACGATGGAAAAATGGATTTTCGGCTAGGTCGAGATCGGGGTGACGATCTCAAGGCCTTTCGCGCCGAACTGCGCGAAGTCCTGGCGCGCTATTCCACGCCCGAGGCGCGCTCGCGCGCCATTTCCACGGGCACGTGGCTGGACTGGGACCTGCACCGCGAGATGGCCAAACGCGGCTGGATCGGCGACGACTTCCCCAAGGAACTGGGCGGCCGGGGCAACGACCCGGTGCGCATGATCGCCATGCGCGAGGAGCTGGACCTGTCGGGCGCGCCCTGGCTGGGCTGGATTTACGCGCGCATGATCGCCAGCTCCCTGCGCGCGGCGGGCAGCGAGCAGCAGAAGAAGGAGTTCATTCCGCGCCTCTTGGGCGGAGAAATGATCGCCTGCCTGGGCTACACCGAACCGGGCTGCGGCTCGGACGTGGCCGCGGCCGCCACCAAGGCGCGCAAGCTGGAGGGCGGCAACGAATGGGTGATCGACGGCCAGAAGATGTTCACCACCGTGGCCGAGGTGGCTTCCTACGTGTTCCTGCTCACCCGCACCGACCCCAGCGTGCCCAAGCACAAGGGCCTCACGCTGTTCCTGGTGCCGCTCAATTCCAAGGGCATTGAGGTGCGCGAGGTGAAGACCCTGGGCGGCGAGCGCACCAACGTCACCTTCTACAAAGGCGTGCGCGTGCCCGACTCGTCGCGCGTGGGCGAGGTGAACGGCGGGTGGAAGGTCATGTTGGCCGCACTGGCCGAAGAGCGACCCGGCGGCGGGCGCGACCTCAAGGACAAGCTGCTGCTGGCCACGCTGGAATCCGTGCTCGCCGCCGAGGGCAAGCTGCCCGACGATCCGGTGCTGCGCGAGTCGCTGGCGCGCTGCGCCGTGGAGAACGAGGTCTCGTCGCTCCTGGGCTACCGCGCCATGTGGCTGTTCGGCCAGGGCAAGAACGCCGGCGTCGAGGGCTCCATGTTCAAGCTGTTCTCCTCGGAGTCGCTGATCCGTTCTTCCTCCATGCTGCTTGACGCCGTCGGCCCGCTGGGGCTGCTGCGCGAAGGCGAGCAGGGCGCGCTGGCGCACGGCGAGGTCGAGCACCTGTACCGCCATTCGCACGTTGAAACCATTTACGGCGGCAGCAGCGAAATCCAGCGCGGCATCATTGCCGAACACCGGCTTGGGCTGCCCAAGTCACGCTAACGAACAAGGGCGCCGGGCAAACGGCGCCCGGCAACAAGAGGCCGTCATGCTGAGCCCCACCATCCAGGCCGATGACGGCCTGCAGCTCACGGTTGCGCAACTGCTGCGCGCGCGCGTGGCCGAGCTCGGCAACGCGGAGTGGCTGGTGTGCGACGACGAGCGCATCACTTACGCCGAGGCCGACCGG
>DATNCF010000155.1:0-7708 GCA_035571675.1 Burkholderiales bacterium
GACAAGGCCATACAGGGCGACCACTCGCGCGGCTTCGCGCGCATCCTGTCCTTCGTGCAGGCGGTGCGCGACAAGCGCATGGACGTCAACCCCAGGATCAACATCCTGCGCGAGACCGACAACTTCGCGCTGGTCGACGGCAGCGAGCGCGCGGCGGCGCCCATCGTCAGCAAGGCGGCCATGGACATCGCCATCCAGAAGGCGAAAAAGGGCGGCATCGCCTTCGCCGGCAGCCGCGCGCAGTCGCAGATCCTCACCGCCCATCTCAAGCAGGCCATCAAGGCCGACATGATCGGCATCATCCTCACCCAGAGCTTTCCCACCGTGGCGCCCTTCGGCGGCGCGGGCCCGCTGTTCGGCAACGCGCCGGTGGGCGTTGCCGTCCCGGCCGGCAAGTACGATCCCGTCATTTTCGACGCCTCGCTCACCAACTCCTCGGCCTCGGGCATGTTCCTCGCGGCGCGCCAGAAGGAGCAGGTGCCGCCCCAAATGCTGCTCGATCCCAAGGGCTTCCCCACCACCGACGCCACCGAGTTCCCCATGAAGGACGGCTACATGGACCCCACCTACGGTCCTGACGCCGGCGGCTCGCTCACGGCACTCGGGGACAACCACAAGGGCTACGGGCTGGTGTTCCTCACCGGCCTGTTGTCCTCGGTGCTCACCGATACCAGTCCGCCGTGGGAACTGTATTACCGCGTCAACAAGGAGAGGAAGAACCTGTACGGCTCGGTGTACATCGTCATCGACCCCAGGGTGGTCATGCCGCTGGACAAGTTCAAGGGGCTGGTGGATGCCTTCCTCGAGCGCACCATCACGCATCCGCGCCGCGAAGGGGTGAAGGAAATCCTCTATCCCGGCCAGAAGTCGCAGCGCCTGAAGCGCGAGCGCGAGCAGGCCGGCATCATCGCCATCCCCGAGTCGCACTACAAGGGCCTGTGCGACGTGGCCGACCTGTTCAACATGCCGCATCCGCAACTGACTGCCTGACCGGAGGAGATCATGTCCGATCGAAACGCTGAGGGCCGGGCTTGGCTGAGCGTCAGGTCAAAGGGCGGCGCCTCGCCGAAGGTTCGGAACCTTCGAACAAGGCGCCGACCTGCTGCTCGGCAATGCCGTGGGCGCATCGGACTACGCTAGCTGGCCACCGGCCCGTTGAGTTCGGGCAAGAGCTATCATTTCCTTAAAGCCGGCTCACTCGCACCCGACATTCGAGCAGCCCTGTCGGCCTGATCAACCGGGCGGGGTGACGGAGCGGTCCAATGGAGGCATCATGGCGAATGAAGAATCCAGTTCGGACGACAAGGGCCCCGATCTCGCGGCCGGTGTGCCGCTGGCGGATCTGGCCGGCGGCAAGCTGGCCGGCCACGTCGGCGACGACGAGGTGCTGCTGGTGCGGGACGGTGAGTCCTTTTTCGCCATCGAGGCCCACTGCAGCCACTACCACGGGCCGCTAGCCGATGGCCTCGTGGTGGGGAATACCGTGCGCTGCCCCTGGCACCACGCCTGTTTCAATTTGCGCACGGGTGAAGCCGTGCGCGCGCCCGCGCTCTCGGCGCTCGCCTGCTGGAAGGTGGAGCGTTCGGGCGACCGAATTTTCGTGCGCGACAAGCTGAAGTCCAGGCCCGCGGTCCCGATAACCGGACCGCAGGCGCGCCGCATCGTCATCGTGGGCGGCGGGGCGGCGGGATTCGCCGCCGCCGAGATGCTCCGGCGCGAGGGCTTCGGCGGCGACATTGTCATGCTGAGCGGCGACAACGCCGGACCGGTGGACCGGCCCAACCTGTCCAAGGATTACCTTGCCGGAAGCGTGCCCGAGGACTGGGTGCCGCTGCGGCCCGACGAGTTCTACGCCGAATCGAACATCGACCTGCGCCTGAACGCCGAGGTGGCGTCCATCGACACCCAGGCGCGCAAGGTGGTCTCGGCCGGCGGCGACGCCATGGGCTACGACAAGCTGCTGCTCGCCACCGGCGCCGAGCCGGTCAGGTTGACTTTCCCGGGATCGGACCAGCCCAATGTCTTCACCCTGCGCTCGCTTGCCGATTGCCGAAGCATCATCGCCGCGCTGGCGGGGGCGAAGCGCGCTGTGGTCATCGGCGCGAGCTTCATCGGGCTCGAAGCGGCCGCGGCGCTGCGCGCCCGCAATATCGAAGTGCACGTGGTGGCGCCCGAGGCGCGGCCCATGGAAAAGGTGCTGGGACCGGACATGGGCGATTTCGTGCGCGCCCTGCACGAAGAGCACGGCGTGGTCTTTCACCTGCAGGACACGGTCGCGGCCGTCGCCGGCAACCGCATTACGCTGAAAAGCGGCGCCACGCTGGATGCCGACATGGTGATCATGGGCGTGGGCGTGAAGCCGCGGCTCGCCCTGGCCGAAAAGGCCGGCCTCGCCATGGACCGCGGCGTGCGCGTGAATGAATATCTCGAGACCAGCGCGGCGGGCGTCTATGCCGCCGGCGACATTGCGCGCTGGCCCGACCCGCACACCGGCGAATCCATCCGCGTCGAGCACTGGGTGGAGGCCCAGCGCCAGGGCCAGACCGCGGCGCGCAACATGCTGGGGCGCAGGGAGCGCTTCGACGCCGTGCCATTCTTCTGGAGCCAGCATTACGACGTGCCCATCAACTACGTGGGCCACGCCGAGCGCTGGGACGAGATCGCGGTCGAGGGCGCGATCAAGGCCCGCGACTGCCTGCTCAGGTACAAGCTGAACGGCCGCACCCTGGCCGTGGCGTCCATCTACCGCGACGTGCAAAGCCTGGAAGCGGAAGTCCGGATGGAAGGCGAGACCGCCTGACGCCGGACGGACCGGCGCCGGGCTATTTCTTCGGCCCGCCGGTATTCCTCACGTCGCGCAGGTCGCGGCGCACCTTGCGTTCGGCAAACAGCCAGCGGCCGTTCTTCTTCACCAGCCTGTCGTCGTAGCGGCCGGCCGTTCCAGTCAGCAGTTCGCCGTTGGCCAGCTTGCGCACCACCAGCAGGTAACAACTCGCCGTCGCCGTCTCGCCCGTGACCGCGATGACCTCGTTCATGATGCAGTGCTTCATGGGAGGCTTGCCGTTCACGATCTCGGCGTCGCGGGTGAACTTCTCCAGCGCCGCGCGCCCGCGCAGGATGTGGCCGTCGATATCGAAGGACGCATTGTCGGCGTCCCACAGCGCCAGCCAGCGGTCGAACTCGGCCTCGTCGTAGTGGTGGCAATAGTTGGCCAGCAATTCGCGGATCTGATCTTTCTCCTCAATCACCGATGCCATGCTTTCTCCTCCGATTTTGCCCCGCAAGGGATATGCCACAAATCATACTACCCGGCACATGGGCGGACCTGGGGAACGCGCGGCGCCGGGTCCGCTCTGCTATGATTTCCGCCCTGTAATTTCTCATCTGTAATCTGCGTGGCGCTCCTCGCATGGGCATCCCTCGGCCACGCGCAAAGGAGGCGGTATCAGCATGGCAACCCCGTTGGAAGGCATCCGCATACTCGATATGTCCCGCATTCTCGCGGGGCCCTGGGCCACCCAGACCATGGCCGACATGGGCGCGTCCGTCATCAAGGTGGAGCGCCCGGTCATGGGCGACGACTCGCGCATCTATGGCCCGCCGTTCCTGAAGAAAAAGGACGGCGGCGAGCTGCGCCAGACCGCCATGTACCTGTCCGCGAACCGCAACAAGAAGTCCATTGCCGTGGACTACACCAAGCCCGCCGGCCGCGACATCCTCACCGCCCTGGCGGAAAAGAGCGACGTGCTGATCGAGAACTACAAGGTGGGCACGCTCAAGCGTTACGGCCTCGACTACGACTCGCTCAAGGTAAAAGCTCCGCGCCTGGTCTACTGCTCGCTGTCGGGCTTCGGCCAGGACGGCCCCTATGCCGAGCGCGGCGCCACCGACCCCATCATTCAGGCCATGGGCGGCATGATGAGCATGACCGGCCATCCCGAGGGCGAGCCCGGCGGCACGCCCATGAAGGCCGGCCCCAGCGTGGTGGACATCTGCGCCGGGCTGTACGCCGTGGTGGCCATCCAGGGCGCGCTGTACCACCGCGACCTGCACAAGGGCCGCGGCCAGTACATCGACCTGTCGCTGCTCGACGCCGGCGTGGCCATCATGGGCCAGCAGGCCGTGCATTACTTCATGTCGGGCACGGCGCCCAAACGCATGGGCACGGGCGCCAATGGCGGCGCCCCGGGCGGCGGCTTCCCCTGCTCCGACGGCGACGTCATGATCGCGCCCAACAGCCAGGACCTGTACGAGCGCATGTGCAGGGTGATCGGCATGCCCGAGCTCATCACCGACGAGCGCTTCAAGACCAATCCGCTGCGGGTGCAGAACCGCAAGGTGCTGATTGATCTCATCAACGCCACCACCTCCAAGTGGAAGGTCAAGGACCTCTACGACGCCCTCAACAAGGCCGGCGTTCCGGTGACGCCCATCAACACCATGGAGCAGGTGTTCGAGGACCCGCAGGTAGTCCACCGCAACATGACCGTGGACGTGCCCCATCCGCAGGCCGGCAGCGTCAAGCTCATGCGCAATCCCATCCGCTACTCGGACACGCCCATCGAACGCTACGCCTCGCCGCCGGAAATCGGCGAGCACACCGACGAGGTGCTCAGCGGCATGCTGGGCCTGGACCAGGCCAGGCTGGCGCAACTGCGCGCCGACAAGATCATCGGCTAGCCGAAAAACGCGCCAAACCCGATCCGCGGCGCCGGGCGGTCAGGCCTGGCCCGCGGATTTTTTGTTGACGGCCTCGCGGTCGAAGCCGGCGGTCCGCTTGTAGGACTGGGCGATGGCTTCGAGCTCGGCGCGCGGAATGACGTCCTCGATGCGCGCGAAGCCCTGCGGTGCGCGCTCCTCGGCGATCTGCAGCACCCGGTCCGGCCCGCCCTGCCGGTTGGCCAGCACAATGGCCGCGGTGGCCGGGCGGCGCGCCTCATCGTAAGCCTCGAGCGCGGCCTCGACGGGTTTTGCCGCGAACTGCGCTGCCAGCTCCTCGGCATCCAGGATGGCCTGCGAGGCGCCGTTGGAGCCCACGGGATACATGGGATGCGCGGCGTCGCCAAGCAGGGTGACGCGGCCATGCGTCCAGCGCGGCACCGGGTCGCGGTCGGCCATGGGGAACTCGTACACGGCTTGCGCGCCGTCGATGAGGGCCGGCACCGACAGCCAGCCGAAGTCCCAGCCGGCGAAGGGCTCGCGGAACACCGACTTGTCCACTTCCCTGTTCCAATCGCTACGGGGAGGCGTGGAGCCGGTTTCCGCAACCCGCAGCTCCGCGATCCAGTTCACCAGCGAACGCCCTTGCGCGCGCACCGGCTCCGAGATGGGATAGCACACGAACTTCTGCCGCTCGTGTCCCGCCCACACCATGGTGCGCCCGTCCAGCAGGGCGGGCATTTCGGTAATGGCGCGCCACAGCATGCGCCCCGAGAATCTCGGCGGCCCTTCGTCGGAATAGAACTTCCGCCGCGCGGTGGAGTGGATGCCGTCGGCGGCGACGAGGCAGGCGCCGCGCGCTTCCACCCGGGCGCCGCCCCTTTCCCGGTCCTCGAACACGGCGGTCACACCCTCGGCGTCCTGGGTGAAGTCCACCAGCGCGCAGCCGGGATGGAATCTGCCGGCCGGCAGCCGCGCCAGGGCCGAGCGGAACAGGATCATCTGCAGTTCGCCGCGGTGGATGGAGTATTGCGGCACGGCGTAGCCCGCGGCGAGGCCGCGCGGCTCCTGCCAGATGCGCTGGCCGAACTTATTGACATAAACCAGTTCGGCGGTCTCGATGCCGCTCGCGGCCAGCTCGCCCTGCAGGCCGAGGTCGCGCAGCACGCGTACCGAGTGCGGCAGCAGGTTGATGCCCACGCCCAGGGCGCGCACTTCGCGCGCCGCTTCGTACACCTCGACCGCGAACCCCGCGCGCGCCAGGCACAGGGCCGCGGCCAGGCCGCCGATGCCGCCGCCGGCGACCAGCACCGTGCCTGCCTGCGAACGCGCCTGCTGTCCCATGCCTGCCTCTGGAAATTTGAACGCATGTTAGGGCGCGGCCGTCCTGTTCGCAATAGCGCGACAGCGGGCCGTGCCCCCGCCGGGCAGGGTCAAAATCAGCGACAATACGGCGCAAACCGACAAGGAGGGACGATGAAAACCGAAGCGAAAACCAGTTCATCCACTGCCGACCCGGCTTGCGCCGGGCAGGACACCGGCGCCCAGGCCGGGCGCCGCCGCTTCATCGCCGGCATGGGCGCTGCCGTAGTCTCGGCCGGTTCGCTCATGCGCGTGGCGCGGGCGCAGGCGCCGGCCAAGCTCAAGGTCGGGGTGCTGCTGCCGCGCTCCGGCCTTCAGGCCTTCGTGGGCCAGTCCTGCCAGTTCGGCGCCGACGTGGCGCCGGCCGTGCTCAAGTCGATGCTGGGCGTCGACGTCGAGCTCATGAACGCCGACTTCGAGTCCAATGTCGACACGGCGCGCAGCCGCGCCGAGCGGCTGATTTCCGAGGGCGCCAACGTGCTGGTCGGCGCCTTCGACTCGGGCGCCAGCATCGCCATCGCGCAGGTGGCCGAGCAGAAGGGGGTGCCCTTCGTCATCAACATCGCCGCCGCGCCGCAGATCACCGAGCAGGGCTTCAAGTACACCTTCCGCAACTTCCCCACCAGCGTGGAGCTGGTGAGGAACGGCCTCGGCCTGGCGCGCGACCTTTTCCAGGCCACCTCCACCGCGCCGCGCACGGCCGTGTTCATGCACGTAAACGACACCTTCGGCCAGGCCAACCGCCAGGCCGTGGACCGCATCTTCCCCACGCTGGACTACCTGCCGTTCAGGATCGTCGACACCATCGCCTACGACCCCGCCGCCAAGGACCTGACGGTGGAAGTCGGGCGCGCCAAGGGCACCAAGGCCGACCTGCTGCTCCTGGTGTGCCGCCTCAACGACGCCATCATCCTGCGCCGCGAAATGGTCAAGCAGCGCTGGAACCCCATGGGCATCATGGGCCCCGGCAACCCCGGCATGTACGAGGCGCAGTTCTACGCGGCGCTGGGCAAGCTGTCCGACTACTGCATTTCCAACGTGCCCTGGTACAACCCCAAGGCCGAGATCACCAAGGCCATCGAAGCGCAGATGAAGAAGCAGTTTCCCAAGGAGAAGCTCATGTACCACGCGCTGAACGTGGGCTTCACCTTCGAATCAATATTGATAGCGGCAGACGCGTATAAGCGCGCGAAAAGCACCGCACCGCAAGCGCTTACCCAGGCCATACGCGAAACCAACATATCCAACCGCATGATGCTGGGCGCACCCATCAAATTCAACGCAAAAGGACAAGTTGAGGGGATTGCATCCGCTTGCATACAAAACCTGAACCAGAAGCCAACGGTTGTATTGCCTGCAGCCACCGCCGAAGCGAAGCCGGTTTTCCCGGTGCCTGGTTACGTGAAGGCCTAAGCGTTGGCGGGCTTTTCCCCCTTCTCCCCAGGGAGAAGGGCCGGGGATGAGGGGAGCCTCAGCGGCTTTTGCATAAAAGCTAAGGTTGCCCTCTCCCCAACCCCTCTCCCTGGGGGAGAGGGGCTTTCCGCACCCAGCCATGTCCATTGAGCTAGTTCTAAATATTGTTGTCGCTGGCCTGTTGACCGGCCTTATCTACGGTTTGATGGCCTTAGGCTTGTCGGTAATTTTCGGTGTTGTGAAGCTCGTCAATTTCGCCCACGGCGAAATGATG
>DATNCF010000156.1:0-5474 GCA_035571675.1 Burkholderiales bacterium
TTGCGCATCATGGTCGTTCTCCTGTGGTTGATAGCCCCGGATGGAGCCTGGCGCCAGTCTCCGGCCCGGGCGCCCGGCGCGGAAGTGGCAAACCTGCCATAGTTCAAGGCCAATTCAGCCAATGGGAGGACGCATGATCGACGTCACCGTGGTGCTCCTGTCCGACGGGTTGCCCACCACCTCCATTGCGCCCATCGAGATCTTCAGCTACGCGGGCGTGTTGTGGAACATGCTGCAGGGCAAGGAGGTCCAGTCGCTGTTCACCGTGCGCGCCGCCTCGGTGGACGGCCGCCCTCCGCACAGCGGCCTGCCGGTGTCGGTGGCGCCGAACGCCGCCATCGGCGACATCGACCACACCGACCTGATCGTGATCCCTTCGGGCGGGCTGGACATCCGGAAGGTGTGCGAGCGCAATGCCGCCGTGGTGCCGTGGCTGCGCCACTGGCGCGAGCGCGGCGCGGCCATCGCCGGCATCTGCACCGGCGTGCCGCTGCTGGCCGAGGCGGGCCTGCTCGACGGCAAGCCGGCGACCACCCACTGGGCCGCCGCCCGCGCCTGCCGCGAGATGTACCCCAAGGTGCGCTGGCAGCCCGAGCGCTTCATCACCGAGGCCGATGGCGTGTACTGCAGCGGCGGGCTGTATGCCTCCATCGACCTGTCCATCTACCTCGTGGACCGGTTCTTCGGCCACGAGGTGGCGGTGCAGACCTCCAAGTCGTTCCTGGTTGAGACGCCGCGCACCTGGCAGGCCATTTTCTCGGCCGAACCGCCGCCGCGCGCGCACGGCGACGAGCGCGTGGCCAGGATCCAGAACCTGCTGCACCAGCGCTTCCGCGGCGAGGTGGCCTTCGACGCGCTGGCGTCCGAAGTGGGCATGAGCCCGCGCAGCTTCGCGCGCCATTTCAAGGCCGCCACGGGCGAAACGCCGCTGGAATACCTGCACCGGCTGCGCATCAACGCCGCCAAGCACCTGTTGGAGGCCGAACGCAAGACGGTGCAGGAAGTGAGCCTCGCGGTGGGCTACGAGGACGCCGGGCATTTCCGCAGCCTGTTCAAGCGCCTCACCGGCATCGGGCCGCAGGCTTACCGGGCGCGATTTGGGACGAGAGTGAGCCTCTGAAGCGCGGTCGCTGAAAGCGCGTCTTCGAACAGCCGTGCGGGGCGACTGCTTGGCCGTGCGGGCATCGCCCGAAAATGAAAAGCCCCCGGCATCTCTGCCTGGGGGCTCACGCTTCTAGGCTGTTTCTAGGCCGGGGAACGGCTGGGAAACGATAAGCTGGGAAACGATACCGAGAACATAGCGCCGTTACGCCTTGTCGCCAAGCCCTTGAAACACTGTTTTGCCGTCGGATATTTTCGATATGCTGTCGCTTTATTGTGACAACCGCCCGATAAAACATCGCCAGACGCGATGGCGAAGCCGAGCCGTCATGGGGACGTAGGCCGTTTGGATGAGAAATGGAGTCACTCGCTCCGGAACCGGCACTCCCTGCCCTGGCGCATGGCCCTTGCATGCACGCTTGGATGGGCCAGGGTGCCGTGGTGAAATGCCTGCTTTAGGGGAACCCCATGCCGCGACACCGCCTGCCGATGATCTACCCCGAAGCCTGGAATGAGGAGTTCATCGGGCTGGAGACCCACCTCACCATCTTCCAGCTCCTGCTGCTTTTCTCCATCGATGCGCGGACGGACTCAATGGGCATATTCGAGCCGGTGTGGCCCATTGTGTCGCAACACGAGTTGCCGCTCAAAAACGCCGTGTTGATGGATGAAAGCACGCTGCTGGAGGCCGGACAGGCCCGGACCCTGGAGCGCCTGGGCCTGATCGAGTTGAACAGCCAGGAGAGCCGCTGGGAGTTGACCGGCAAGGGGATCGCGGCCGTGCGCTTTTGGCGCGAAGGCTTGCAGGACCATTCGGCCGATGCCTGACTCATGACCCTGATCCAGGGCCAGGGATATAAAAGGGGAATTTCCCCTTTTTCAACACCCTGCTAGGCCTTGGCGCGCTCCAGGAACGGCTTGATCAGGTCCATGGGCAGCGGAAAAATCACCGTGGTGTTCTTGTCCGCGCCGATGACTGTCAGCGTTTCCAGGTAACGCAGTTGAATGGCCTGCGGCTCCTGGGCCAGCACGCGCGCCGCCTCGAACAGCTTTTCCGACGCCTGCAGCTCGCCTTCGGCATGGATCACCTTGGCCCGGCGTTCGCGCTCGGCTTCGGCCTGGCGGGCAATGGCCCGGATCATGGATTCGGTGAGGTCCACCTGCTTGATCTCGACGTTGGTGACCTTGATGCCCCAGGAATCGGTCTGCGCATCCAGGGCCTGCTGGATATCGAGGTTCAGCTTCTCGCGCTCGCCCAGCATGTCGTCGAGCTGGTGCTTGCCCAGCACCGAGCGCAGCATGGTCTGCGCGAGCTGGCTGGTCGCGGTGATGTAGTCCATCACCTGGATGATGGCCTTCTGCGGGTCGATGACGCGCAGGTACACCACCGCGTTCACCTTGACCGACACGTTGTCGCGCGAGATCACGTCCTGGGTGGGCACCTCCAGCACCACGGTGCGCAGGTCCACGCGCACGGCCTGCTGGATCAGGGGCACGATGATGATGAGGCCGGGCCCCTTCACGCCCCAGAAGCGCCCCAGCGTGAACACCACGGCGCGTTCGTACTCGCGGTAGACGCGCACCGCGGCCACCAGGAAGGCCGCCGCCAGGACGACGATGACGGCTGCCACGCTGCCGGTTTCCATGCTCATGCGCTCCCTCCGTTGATGGACTCATTTTCGTACCTGGTTCGCGCCGGTTCGGTCACAGGTTCGACCACCAGCACCAGTCCTTCCACGCCCACCACCCTGACCCGCTGGCCCGGGGCCAGCATTCGCGGCGGCCCGCCGCGGCCGGCCGCCGCCCGCACTTTCCAGGTCTCGCCGAACACCCGCGCATAGCCCGGCGCGCCGGCGTCGGGCTGGGTCAGCACCTCGCCGCTGGCGCCGACCAGGTGCTCGCGGCCGCTCACCACCGGCCGGTGCCGCGCCCGAAACGCCATGGCGAGGAGCACGCTCAACAGCGCCGCGCCGGCCAGGGCCACCGCCGCGATGGTCGGCCACGGCACATGGTATCCCTGCGCATCCTGGTCGAACAGCATGACCGATCCCAGCACCAGCGCCGCGATGCCGCCGCTGCCCAGCACGCCGAAACCCGGCGCGAAATGCTCGGCGGCGAGCAGCCCCATGCCGAGCAGGAGCAGCCCCAGCCCGGCATAGCTGACGGGCAGCATTTGCAGGGCGAACAGGCCCACCAGCAGGCAGATTCCGCCGATCACGCCGGGCGCCACCAGGCCCGGCGAATAAAACTCGAAAAGCAGGCCGTAGAAGCCGATCATCAACAGCAGGTAGGCGATGCTCGGGTCGGTGATCGCCATCAGGAAGCGCGCGCGCCAGTCGGGCGCGTAGTCCACCACCTGCGCCGCGGCGGTGGCCAGCCTGACCGTGTTTCCCTGGACCTCGATGCGGCGGCCGTCCAGGATTTTGAGCAGATCCGGCACGTCTTGGGCCACGACGTCCACGACGCGCTGCTTCAGCGCCTCCCCGGCCGAAAGACTGACGGCTTCGCGCACCGCCCGGTCCGCCCAATCGGCGTTACGGCCGCGCAGTTGCGCCAGCCCGCGGATGTAGGCCGCCGCGTCGTTGGTGCGCTTGTGCTCCATGGCCGAACCCGTGGCCGCATCGGCTTTCGGCGCCGCGCTCTTGCCCTCCTTCCCCTCCCCGGCGGCAGGCTCCCGCCGCGGCTCCGAGGGTTCGGGCCCGAGCGATACCGGCGTGGCCGCACCCAGGTTGGTGGCCGGCGACATCGCCGCGATGTGGCTGGCGTAGAGAATGTAGGTGCCGGCGCTCGCCGCCCGCGCGCCGCGCGGCGTGACGAACGTGGCCACGGGCACGGGCGAAGCCAGGATGCGCTGGATGATGGACCGCATGGACTGGTCCAGGCCGCCCGGCGTGTTCATCTTGATGACCACGAGCCGCGCCCCCGACTCGGCTGCCTTCGCGATGCCGCGCTGGAGATAATCGGCGCTGGCCGGACCGATGGCGCCCTCCTGGGTGAGCACCAGCACCATTGGGTTCGCACCCGCGGAGGGCGCGCCTGCGACCGCATCCACAGCGGCGGGCTGCGCCGCGGCAAAGGCGGCCCCGCCCGCCACCGCCAGCAGGCAGGCCAGAATCGCCCACGACAAGCGCGGCAAGCAAGCGCGCACCGAGAGCTCCACATGAACAGAACAATCGACCGACCCTGTACATTGCCACAGAAGCAGGCGCCGGTGCGTTTTTTCGTGCCGCACCGGTTTGCGCAGCGCAGGTGGTCGTATGCCGCCGGTATTGCAGCAATGAATGCGCTCCTGCCGTCCGGCGCCAGGAAGTTGCGGGAAGGCCGGTTTCGCACTTGCCGAATTGAAGGCCTAAGAGCTAGAGTAGCGTTGCAAGGAGCGTTCCAGTGTCGCAGGAGCGCCCCGTCGGACTTTCCGGGAAGGAGGGGCTCGGACATGACGCAGGCAACACCTTGGGTCCGCGCCCGGGAAGTCCTGAAGTCTTGGCTGGGGCGGGCCACGGAGCCTCACGTGCTGTTCCCCGCGATCACCGTGGCGGCGCTGGCGGCGGTCTGGGGCATGACGGCCAATCTCGTCAGAATCGAGCGCGCCGCATCCCGGCAGGCCGCGCTCGCTTCCACCCGCGAACTCGCCGAAACATACGAAGCGCAAGTTCTTCGGGCGCTGCGTGAAATCGACCAAGGCCTGAGCCTGGTCAGATACGCCATGGAGCATGAATCGGACGGCGGAGCCGCGGCGCTTCAAAAGTTGAAAAGTCGAGGACTGTTGCCATCCGATCTGGTTTTCGTCGTCAGCATCCTCGACGCGGGCGGCCGTGTGGTTGCGAGCACACGCGCCATCCAGACCGGTGCGGACGGCAACGAAGACCAGGAAGCCCTTCGCCGGACCGGGAACCTGGTGGTCAGCAGGCCGTGGAGGAATCCCCAATCCGGTGAGTGGACTTTGCGCTTCGGCCGCGCGCTTACCGGCGCCGCCGGGGATTTCCGGGGCGCCGTGACGATTACAGTCGACGCTGCCTACTTCGTGAGCGGCTACGAGCCCACGAAGCTGGGTGAACACGGCATGCTTGCGGTCCTGGGCAAGGATGGGGTACTCCGCGTCAGGCGCTCTGGCGACAACGTGGCGGCTGGCGATGTGGTCGACTTCAACGCCGCGGCGCCGCATGTGGCCGACGAGGAGGCCGCCCCCGAGCGTGTGGTCACTCCCTGGGACGGCATCACCCGCTACACCGCAGCGCGTCCAATCTTCGGCTTCCCGCTGGCCGTCGTGGTCGGTCTGTCGGAAGTTGAGCAGTTGGCGTCGACGCAGCGCGACGCACGCCGCTATATATGGCGCGCGGCCGGGGGAAGCATCGTGCTGGTCGCCGTCATGCTGG
>DATNCF010000157.1:0-4261 GCA_035571675.1 Burkholderiales bacterium
GACCTGGAGACGGCGGAAATGGCCATCCAGGCGGCGCTCACCGGGCACCTGGTGCTCTCGACCCTGCACACCAACGACGCGGCCAGCGCCATCACGCGCCTGCTCGACCTCGGCGTCGCCCCCTACCTGCTCAACTCCACCATCCTGGGCGTCATGGCGCAGCGCCTGGTGCGGACATTGTGCCGCCACTGCAAGCAGAAGGTGCCGTTCGGCCAGCGCGCCGGCGACATGAACTGGGAGGAGTTCGTGGCGCCGTGGAAATCGCGCCGGCCCGAGCACATCTGCGCGCCGGTGGGCTGCCTGGAGTGCCGCAACACCGGCTACATGGGACGGCTGGGCATTTACGAAATTCTGCTCAGCTCCCCCGGCATCAAGCAGCTTGTCACCGAGACCACCGACATGGCACGCATCCGCGAGCAGGCCTACAAGGAAGGCATGAAGCCGCTGCGCATCAGCGGCGCGGCCAAGGTGGCGCAGGGGCTGACCACCTTCGAGGAAGTGCTGAAAGTCGCCCCGCCGCCGGGTCAGGCGTAGGGGAGGACCGTCACGGAGAAGCGCCGTACAGCATTGCTTCCCTCGGGCGGCTTGTTGCGGCGCGCGCGCCGCCGGCCGCGCTGAAACGCGCCGCTCCGCCCCCCGCTATCCCGATGAGATGGGCCGCGACGGCGTGGTCGAGGCGCTCCAGCCGCAACGCACCGCGCTGCTCCAGTTGGCGCATCACGTCCTGCAGTTCGGCCACGTCTTCGCAGTTGAGCCTGGGCCCGAGCTTGGCCAAGGCCGCATCCCACTCACGCGCGCTGAGTTCAATGGTCAACATCCGGCCCTCCTTTTATCTTGCCAGACACCTTCCCGTACCCGCTCCTGTCCCGAAGCCGAAGCGTTCAAAGCGGCAGAGCCGCAAAGCGGCGCAAGCGCCTGACAGCCTAGATCGCCACTTCCTGTTCATCGAGTTGCTTCGGACAGGGCGTGTCCACGATCTTGCGGCAGGACGGGCATCGGCCGACGTGGAATATGTCCACAACGTCTTCGATAGAGACACGCTCGCCGCACGCACAGGCGAAAGAGATGTGTCGACAGCACGGGCATTGCACCGTTAACGGCGCCTTGGACTTGGACCCTCTCATGACCCTCTCCCGTTGATTTCGTCCCCTGTGGGATTCTAGGACGAGGCCGCGTCAAATGTCATGTCGCCGGAGAGCGATAGGGGTCAACGAACGGCGACAAAGACTGGAGCTTGCCGCAAGCGACAAGGCCCAATCAGGGGGCTGTCATTGCGGTTTTCTGGAACTCCTGCACACCCATGGGGGGAGTGCCCGCCAGTTCAATGCGCTCGACGTGGCGGAAGCCGATCTGGTCCGGCACGGCATAGTGCTGCACGGCGCGGTTGTCCCAGATCGTGACCGAGTCCTTCTCCCAGTGCCAGCGCATCTGGTATTCGGGGCACCTGAATTGGTTGAGCAACTCGCGCATCAGCTCGCGGCTCTCCTCCTCGGGGAGGCCGACGATGTTGCTGGTGTGGTCCTCGTTGACGTAGAGTGCGCGCGCCCCCGTTTCGGGATGGACGCGAACCACGGGATGGTCGACCGGCGGATAGCGCTTCATATAGTCTTCGGCCAGCGGCGGGATGTTCTTGGACGCATATTTCGATTTGAGGATGGCGTAGGCCACGCTGGCTCGGGCGCGCAGCGGCGCGATGCGCTGCTTGGTTTCCTCGGGCAGCCCGTCGTAGGCCGCGGTCATGCTGGCAAAGCAGGTGTCGCCGCCAAGCGGCGGGACCGCCACGGCGTGCAGGATAGTGATGGCGGGCGGCACGCCCATCCAGCTCCCGTCGGTGTGCCATTGGCCCATGGCGCCGCTGGGCGCACCCCGGTCCGACTTGAGGGCGACCAGTTCAGGCTGCGGCGAACCGGGGTCTTGTTCGATCGGCGTACCGAGCATCCGCGCCAGCGCGAGGTGCGAGTGATAGTCAAGCGGCTGGTTGCGGAAAAACACCACGCCGTGCGCAAGCAGCGCCCGATAGATGTCTGCGGCGGCGCCGGCGGACAAGGCGCAGAGATTGGCCCCGAAAATCTCGGCGCCAATGGCCGGCTGCAGGCGCACCACGCGCAGGCCGCTTGGAGTGCTGTAGGCAACCGGCAGATCCTGGTCCATGTGAGCCTCCTTGTCCCGCAACGCGCTCTGAAGAAGCTTACCCGCCTTCAATGTGTTCCAGGGCGAACCGCGAACACATTATGCCAAATTGAAGGAAATTTGAATTGATTCTAAATGCCTCTAACAAAATCGCAGTAATCCGCGATAACCAGGCTTCATCTCCACGCGGTTCCGCCGAAGTCTGGTCGGCCGTGATGCCGGAGCCTACTTGGTCAGCACCTTCATGGCCTTCTCCAGGCCATCGATGGTGGTGGGGAACATGCGGTCGCCCATGAGCTCGCGAATGATGCCGATCGACTGGCGGTAGGACCACACTTCCTTCGGCTCCGGGTTGAGCCAGATTGCCTTGTGGTAGACCTCCAGCATGCGCTTGATCCACACCGCGCCCGCCTCTTCGTTGTGGTACTCGATGGAGCCGCCGGGCTGCAGTATTTCATAGGGGCTCATGGTGGCATCCCCCACGAACACCAGTTTGTAGTCGTGGCCGTACTTGTGCATGATGTCCCAGGTGCGGAAACGCTCCTGGTGGCGGCGCTTGTTGTCCTTCCACACGAAGTCGTACAGGCAATTGTGGAAGTAGTAGTACTCCAGGTGCTTGAACTCGGTCTTCGCGGCCGAGAACAGCTCCTGGGCGAGCTTGATGTGGTCGTCCATCGAGCCGCCGATGTCGAGGAACATCAGCACCTTGACGGTGTTGTGCCGCTCGGGCCGCATGGCGATGTCCAGCCAGCCGGCGTTCTTGGCGGTGCGGTCGATGGTGGTGTCGAGGTCGAACTCGTTGGCCGCGCCCTCGCGCGCGAAGCGGCGCAGGCGGCGCAGCGCGATCTTGATGTTGCGCGTGCCGAGCTCCACGGCGTCGTCGAGGTTCTGGTACTCGCGCTGGTCCCACACCTTCACGGCGCGGCGGTTGCGCGACTTGTTCTGGCCGATGCGCACGCCCTCGGGGTTGTAGCCGTGGGCGCCGAAGGGCGAGGTGCCGGCCGTGCCGATCATCTTGTTGCCGCCCTGGTGGCGCTCCTTCTGCTCCGCGAGGCGCTGCTTGAGCATCTCCATGAGCTTTTCCCACCCGCCCATGCCCTCGATCATGGCCTTTTCCTCGGGGCTGAGGTTGAGCTCGGCCTGCTTGAGCAGCCATTCCAGGGGGATGTCGGCGCTGATGCCGGCCACCGACTCCACGCCGCGGAAGAACTCGGCGAAGGTGCGGTCGTACTTGTCGTAGTTGGCCTCGTCCTTCACCAGCACGGTGCGGGCGAAGTAGTAGAAGTCCTCGATGGAGGGCTCGATGACGCCCTTGCTCAGGCCCTCCATCAGCATCAGGTACTCCTTGATGGAGACCGGGATGCGGGCGTCCTTGAGTTTGAGGAAAAAACCGGCCAGCATGGAGCGAACCTATCCGGCCGCGATCAGTTCCGGCCCTGCCGGGTCATGAACACCAGGCGCTCGAACAAGTGCACGTCCTGCTCGTTCTTCAGCAGTGCGCCATGCAAAGGAGGAATGATTTTCTTGTTGTCCTTGCTGCGCAGCGCCTCCGGAGGGATGTCCTCGGCGAGCAGCAGCTTCAGCCAGTCCAGCAGCTCGGAAGTGGAGGGCTTCTTCTTCAGGCCGGGCACTTCACGCACCTCGAAGAACACTTCCATCGCCTCGCGAAGCAGCGTCTTCTTGATGCCGGGGTAGTGCACGTCGACGATCTTCTCCATGGTCTCCTTGTCGGGAAACCGGATGTAGTGGAAGAAGCAGCGGCGCAGGAAGGCGTCGGGCAACTCCTTCTCGTTGTTGGAGGTGATCATCACGATGGGGCGGTGCTTGGCGCGGATCAGCTCGCGCGTCTCGTAGACGAAGAACTCCATGCGGTCGAGCTCGCGCAGCAGGTCGTTGGGGAACTCGATGTCGGCCTTGTCCACCTCGTCGATGAGCAGCACCACCGGCTTGTCGGAGGTGAGGGCGTTCCACAGCGTGCCCTTGACGATGTAGTTGGCGATGTCCTTCACGCGCGGGTCGCCGAGCTGGGAATCGCGCAGCCGCGACACGGCGTCGTACTCGTACAAGCCCTGCTGCGCCTTGGTGGTCGACTTCACATGCCACTGGTGCAGCGGACGGCCGAGCGCCTGCG
>DATNCF010000158.1:0-3561 GCA_035571675.1 Burkholderiales bacterium
AACAGGCTGCCGAAGCGGGTGCGCGACAGCATCCACTGCAGCAGCACCGCGAGCAGGGCGCACAGCACTATGATGAACAGCCGGTAGGCGCGCAGGCCCAGCCCCTGGAACTCCACCCGGCCCTGCAGGTAGCCGGGCAGGCGCGCGAACTGCTGCTGCGAACCCATCAAATAGTCCACCGCCGCCACGGCCATGAACACCACCCCGATGGTGAACAGCGCCTGCTCCAGGTGGCTTTTGCGATAGACGTGGCGGAACAGAAGCAGGAACAGCACGGCGCCGATGGCGGCGGCGCCGGCGAAGGCCGCAGGCAGCGCCAGCAGGAACGGCCACTCCAGCCGCGTGGTGAGCAGGACGGCGATGTAGCCGCCGGCCATGGCGAAGGCGCCGTGGGCGAGGTTGATGAAATTCATCAGGCCCAGCGTGACGGCCAGCCCGCAGGCCAGCACGAACAGCAGCATGCCGTAGGCGATGCCGTCCAGGAGAATGGTCAGCATGCGGCCAAGCTAGGCACCACGGACGGCTGGACGGGCCCGCGCCGACCGGCGCGTGGTCCAACCATGCCGCGGCGCCCCGTCTACTTCCCGGATCGACCTGGCGTTTACTTCTTGGCTTCCTTGACCGGGTCCTTCACCATGGGGATGGTGTCGGTCTCGATGTTGTACAGGTGGCCGTCCTTCTTCTCGACCTTGCGCACGTACATGTTGTGCACCACGTCGCGGGTGCGCGGGTCGATGGTCATGGGGCCGCGCGGGCTTTCCCAGCTTTGGCCGCGCATGGCATTCACCAGCGCCTCGCCGTCGGTGGAGCCCTTGGTGGCGGCGAGCGCCGCATAGATGAGGTGCATGCCGTCGTAGCCGCCCACGCCCATGAAGTTGGGCCGCATGTTGTTGGCCTTCATGAAGGCCTCGACGAACTTCTTGTTCACCGCGCCCGGATGCGCGGCCGAGTAGTGGTGCACGGTCTGAACGCCGAGCATCACGTCGCCCATCTGGTCGAGCACGTCGTCGTCGGTGACGTCCCCGGGGCCGATGAGCTTGATGCCGGATTTGTCGATGCCGCGTTCCACGAACTGCTTGGCGAAAGTGGCGCTCTGCCCCGCCGGCACGAACACGAATATGGCCTTGGGGTCCGCGTCGCGGGCGCGTTGCAGGAAGGGAGCGAAGTCGGGGTTGGCCAGCGGCACCCGCAACTCGGCGGCAACGGTGCCGCCGCCCGCTGCGTAACGCGCCTTGAAGCTGTTCTCGGCATCGATGCCGGGACCGTAGTCCGAGACCAGCGTCACCACCTTGCCTACCTTGGTCTTGAGCGCCCAGTCGGCCACGGTCACCGCAGCCTGCGGCAGGGTGAACGAGGTGCGCACGATGTAGGGCGACTGCTCGGTGATGATGGCCGTGGCCGCGGCCATGACGACCATGGGCACCTTGGCCTGGGTGGCGATGGGCGCCGTAGCCAACGCCAGCGGTGTGAGGCCGAAACCGGCCAGGAAAGCCACCTTGTCGTTCACCACCAGTTCCTGCGCCAGGCGCCGCGTGGTGTCGGCGGCGTTGGCGTCGTCCTTGACGATCAGCTCCAGCTTCTTGCCGGCCACGGTCGAGCCGTTTTGCTGCATGTACAGCTTGGCTCCGGCCTCGACCTGCTTGCCGATGGGCGCGAACGGGCCGGTCAGCGGCAGAATGAGGCCGATCTTCACCGTCTCCTGAGCGAGGGCGGGCGCCACGGCCATGGCCAGCGCGGCGCCGGCCGCGGCGGCGAATTTGAGCAGCAAGCGGGAAGACGCTCCCCCGGGGATGATGCGCATGATGGTGTCCTTTCCCTATTGTTCTTGCAGAGATTTATACTGCGCCTGTACCTCTACGGACGTCGGGTACATCTGCCTTCTTTCTTGTGGAGGATAGCATGACGCAACGCTCCGTTCCGCCCTTTCGCGCTGATCACGTCGGCAGCTTTCTCCGGCCCAAAGCCCTGCTCGACGCCCGCGACCGGGCCCAGAAAGGTGAAATCACCGGCGCGCAGTTGCGCGAGGTGGAGGACGCGTCCATCCGCGACATCGTCAAGTTCCAGGAGGACCTGGGCCTGTCCGGCATCACAGACGGCGAGTTCCGCCGCACTTATTTCCACATCGACTTCCTGGAGCAGCTCGAAGGCGTGGAAACCAAGGGCGGCATCGCGGTGGCCTTCCACACCGCCTCGGGCAACATCGACTTCGCGCCGCCGGTGATGCAGGTGCTGCGGCGCGTCAAACACGTCAAGCCCATCCAGCTCGCCGACTTCAACTTCCTCAAGTCGGTTACCCGGCGCACGCCCAAGGTCACCATCCCCTCGCCCACCATGCTGCATTTCCGCGGCGGGCGGGGCGCCATCAGCAAGGAGGCCTATCCCGACCTTGAGGCGTTTTACGACGACGTGGCCGCCGCCTACCGAGCCGAAATCAAGTCGCTGGCCGACGCCGGCTGCACCTACATCCAGCTCGACGACACCAACCTCGCCTACCTGTGCGACGAGAAAATGCGCGCCGGCGCGCTGTCGCGCGGCGACGACCCAAACGAAATGCCGCACCGCTATGCCAAGCTGATCAACGCCGCCATCCGCGACCGCCCGGCCGGCATGCGCGCCTGCGTGCACCTGTGCCGCGGCAACTTCAAAAGCGCGTGGGCGGCGGAGGGCGGCTACGAGCCGGTGGCCGAGGTGCTGTTCAACGAGTTGAAGGTGGACGGCTATTTCCTCGAGTACGACGATGCACGCTCGGGGGATTTTGCGCCGCTGCGCCACGTGCCCAAGGGCAAGACCGTGGTGCTGGGACTGGTGAGCACCAAGCTGGGCAGGCTGGAATCCAAAGACGAACTGAAGCGCAAAATCGACGAGGCGTCCAAGCGCGTGCCCCTGGACCAGCTCGCGCTGTCGCCGCAGTGCGGCTTCTCCAGCACCGTGCACGGGAACGACATCGCAGTCGAATCGCAGGCAGCGAAACTGCGCCTCGTCGTCGAAACGGCGCGCGACGTGTGGGGCGGCGTTTAGCGGCGCAGTTGGGCGCGCCGGATCACGCATAACCCTCTGCGGGAATCGCGCGCACCGACAGCACGCCTTCGATCGCGGCGATCGACTCGATCAGCGCATCGGGAATTGCGCTGTCGACGTCGACGAGCGTGTAGGCCATCTCGCCGCGCGACTTGTTCACCATGTTGTGAATATTGAGGCCTGCCCGCGCCATCGCCGTCGAGATCTGACCCAACATGTTCGGGACGTTCGCGTTGGCGATCGCGACGCGAAACGGCGATTCGCGGGGCATGTCGACGTTCGGAAAGTTCACGGCATTGGCGATCGCTCCGTCCTCCAGGAACGCGCGCAGCTGGTCGACGGCAATGATCGCGCAGTTCTGCTCCGCCTCCTCCGTCGATGCGCCGAGATGCGGCAGCATGACCACGTTGGGTTCGCGCAGCAGGTTCGCGCCAGGAAAATCGCACAGGTAGTACTTGAGCCGGCGTGCGCGCAGCGCGGCCATGACAGCGTCCTCGTCAACGACCGCGTCACGTGCGAAATTCAACAGCGATGCGCCCGGTT
>DATNCF010000159.1:0-2892 GCA_035571675.1 Burkholderiales bacterium
CAGCGTCGGCCAGGTCCCAACCAAGAAGCAGGTCATCGTCACCGGCGACCAGTTCGTGGGCGCGCGCGCCACGTTCGACCAGAACAGCCAGCCGGCGGTATCGGTGGAACTGGACCAGAGCGGCGGCAACGCCATGCGCCAGGCCACGCGCGAGAACATCAAGCACCTCATGGCCATCGTGCTGATCGAGAAGGGCAAGGGCGAGGCCATTTCGGTGGCCACCATCCAGGGCGAGTTCGGCTCGCAGTTCCAGATCACCGGGCTGTTCTCGCCCACCGAGACCAACAACCTCGCGCTGCTGATCCGCGCCGGCGCGCTGGCCGCGCCCATGGACATCGTCGAGGCGCGCACCGTCGGCCCGTCGCTGGGCGCCGAGAACATCAAGAAGGGCTTCGACTCCACGCTGTACGGCTTCACCGCGCTGTCGCTGTTCATCCTGGTCTACTACGTGGTGTTCGGGCTGTTCTCGGTGGCCGCGCTGTGCGTCAACCTGCTGTTCCTGATCGCGCTCCTGTCGGTCATGCAGGCCACGCTCACCCTGCCCGGCATCGCAGCCATCGCGCTCACCCTGGGCATGGCCATCGACGCCAACGTGCTCATCAACGAGCGCATCCGCGAGGAGCTGCGCAACGGCACCACGCCGCAGCAGTCCATTTCCCACGGCTACGAGCGCGCCTTCGGCACCATTCTCGACTCCAACGTCACCACGCTCATCGCCGGCCTGGCGCTGCTGATCTTCGGTTCCGGCCCGGTACGCGGCTTCGCGGTGGTGCACTGCCTGGGCATCCTGACCTCGATCTTCTCCTCGGTGGTGGTGAGCCGGGCGCTGGTCAACCTCACCTACGGCTCGCGCCGCAAGCTGGGGCGCCTCGCCATCGGCAATACCTCCTGGAAGTAACCCGCACAGTCCCGGCCCTTCACGGAACGACCCTCATGGAATTCTTCAAGATCCGCCGCGACATCCCGTTCATGCGGCATGCGCTGGTGTTCAACATCATCTCGGCCCTCACCTTCATCATCGCCGTGGTGCTGCTCGCCACGCGCGGCCTGAACTATTCCATCGAGTTCACCGGCGGCACGCTGCTGGAGGTGCACTACCCGCACGCCGTCGCCGTTGACGAGGTGCGCAAGGCCCTGGAGGAAAAGGGCTACAAGGACTTCTCGGTGCAGAACTTCGGCTCCTCCAGCGACCTGCTGGTGCGCCTGCCGCTGAAGGCCGGGCAGACCACCTCGGCGCTGTCCGACAACGTCATGCAGGCCCTGCAGGCCCACGACCCCGGCGCCACCAAGCAGCGCGCGGAGTTCGTCGGCCCGCAAGTGGGCAAGGAGCTGGCCTACAACGGCGGACTGGCGCTGCTGGTCACGTCGCTGGGCATCGTCGGCTACCTGGCGCTGCGCTTCGAGTGGAAATTCGGCGTGGCGGCCATCATCGCCAACCTGCACGACGTGGTCATCATCCTGGGCTTTTTCGCGCTGTTCCAGTGGGAGTTCTCGCTCCCGGTGCTGGCGGCGGTGCTGGCGGTGCTGGGCTACTCCGTGAACGAGTCGGTGGTGGTGGCCGACCGGATCCGCGAGAACTTCCGCAAAATGCGCAAAGCCGGCGTGACCGAGGTCATCGACAACGCCATCACCCGCACCATTTCCCGGACCATCATCACCCACGGCTGCACCCAGCTCATGGTCACTTCCATGCTGATTTTCGGCGGCGAGGCGCTGCATTACTTCGCTCTGGCGCTGACCATCGGCATCCTGTTCGGCATCTACTCGTCGGTGCTGGTCATGGCGCCCCTGGTGCGCTGGCTCGGGGTCAGGCGCGAAGACCTGATCAAGCCGGTGCGGGCGCACCGGGACGAGGCCGTGGTTTGACCCGTTGGCTTCGACCATTACGGCGTTCGAGTTCTAGCTTTGACTTCCGAGGCGGAATAAACTCCCTGGCGCGCCTGTTTACTGGGCGGCGGAGGGAATCCGCTTGGACCAACGACGTTTTCGAACAGGAGAATGGAATGAAAAAACGGGTTCTCACCCTTGTCCTCGGTGCCGCCTTGGGCGGCGGCTGCATCGCGGGCGCCCTGGCGCAGGTCAAGCCCGAATTCCTGGTGGCGCAGCGCCACGCGGCCATGATTCTGCAAGGCAAGTACATGTATTCCATCGTGCCCATGGCCATGGGCAGGATTCCGTACGACGCGGCCATCGTGAGCCGCAACGTGGGGTACCTTGACGTGCTGTCCAAGATGCCCTGGGACGGCTTCCAGCCCAGCACCGCCGACGTCAAGGAAACCAAGGCGCTGCCCGCCATTTACTCCGATCCCGCCAAGTTCAAGGCGGCGCAGGAAAATTACTTTTCCGAGCTGGCCAAACTGGATGCGGCGGTCAAGACCGGCAACGAGGCCACCATCAAGGCCGCCATCCTGGATACCAACAACAAGGGCTGCAACGGCTGCCACAACGATTTCCGGGCAAAATCGCAGTAATTCGCCCCGGTTGACAACCGGGCATTGCCGCTTTTTAGCCGTTTCACGAAGGCCCCGCGTCCCGCGGGGCTTTTTCGTTTGCGGCCGCCCGCGCGTTAAACTGCCGCCCGACTGAATCAAGGAGAGGACATGGCCCGCGGCCCATTGCTCTTGCCTACCCTGGCCCTGCTGGCGTCGCTGGCGTCGGATACCGGTTGGGCGCAGGTGCCGAAGCCCGCTGGCACGGCAGCCAAGGCGCCTGCTCCCGCAAAGCCTCGGGCCACCGCCCCTGCCGCACCGGCACAGCCTATTCCTGCGGCCGACACCCGGCCCCCCGACGTACGCCGCGGCGAATACCTGGTCAAAGCCGCCGGTTGCGTGGCCTGCCACACCGCCGAGGGCAAGGACGCGGTGCCTTTCGCCGGCGGCCGGGCGCTGAAGA
>DATNCF010000160.1:0-6445 GCA_035571675.1 Burkholderiales bacterium
GGCCGCGAGCGCCAGCGCCGCGCCGGCCAGTGCGCCAAACAGCGGCACCAAGGGCGATGCGGTCCACTCGAAATCGAAAACGTAATGCGCCAGTCCCCAGCCCACCGCGGACGCCACGATGCTGGCGAGAAAGCCCGCCAACAGGCCCACGCCCACGAGTTCCGCGCGTTGCACCTGGCGCAGCAGCGCGCCGCTCGCGCCGACGGCCCGCATGATCGCGAACTCGCGGGCCCGCTCCTCGCGCGTGGCCGTCACGGCGGCGAACAGCACCACGACGCCGGCCGCGAGCGTGAAGCCGAACAGGAACTCGACCGCGCGGATCACCTTGTCGAGCACACTCTGCAGCTGGTTGATGGTGCTGGTCATGTCGACAGTGGTGATGTTGGGAAAGGCCCGCACCAGGGAGTTGTCGAAACCTTTGCGTTCCGGTGCGCGGTAAGCGCCCATATAAGTAACCGGTGCGTCGTGCAGTTGCGCGACCGGATAGATCACGAAGAAATTGGCCCGCATCGAACCCCAGTCGACCTTGCGCAGCGAAGTGATCTTCGCGTCGTCCTGTATGCCGCCGATATCGAAACGCAGCGTGTCGCCCATCTTCAGTCCCAAGGTGTTGGCGATGCCCTCCTCCACGCTCACCGCGCCCTGCTCTCCGGCCTGCCAGCGGCCCGCCACCACCTCGTTGTGCGGCGGCTTCACGGTGGTGCTGGACAGGTTGAACTCGCGATCCACCAGCCGCTTGGCGCGCTCGTCCAGATAGTCGTCGGGAGTGATGGTCCTGCCGTTCACGCCGACCAGCCGGCCGCGGAACATCGGATACCAGTCGAAGCGCCGCACGCCCGCGTCGCGCAGGGCCTTCTGGAAGGCGTCGCTCTGCTCGGGCATGACGTTGATGACGAAACGATTGGGCGCGTCCGGGGGCGTCGCGCGGCGCCAACTTGCGACCAGGTCCGTGCGCAGCAGCACCAGCAGTACCAGCGCAAGCAAGCCCACGGCCAGCGCGCTGGCCTGGACCACCGTGTAGGCGGGCCGCGCTGAAATCTGCCGCGTCGCGAGCACCAGCCAGCGCGGTGCAGTCGCCTCGTTGACCGACAGTCGCAGCAGCTTCACGGCCAGCCAGCTCAGACCCGCGAACACCAGCGCGGCGCCCGCGAACCCGCCCACGGCGATGGCCCCCAGCTTCAGATCGCTGCTGGCCGCCAGCAGCAAGGCAGCAAAGCCGGCGACGCCGATGGCGAGCACCGCAGCCGACGCGGGCCTCAGATTGCCGAGGTCGCGCCGGATGACACGCAGCGGCGGCACCTGAGCCAGTTGCAGCACCGGCGGAAGGCCGAATGCGAGCAGCAGCGTCAGCCCCATGCCCATGCCGAACATCACCGGCCAGACGCTCGCCGCCGGCAACGCAGTTTCCACCAGGCCCGCCAGCAGCAGCAGGAAAACGAAGTGCACCGAGTAGCCGATCGCCACGCCCAGGGCACTGGCGGCCACGCCCACCAAGGCGAATTCGAATGTGTAGCTCAGCGCAATGGTGCGCTGGCTCTGGCCCAGCACGCGCAGCAGGGCGCAATCGTCCAGGTGCGCGGCGGCGAAACCGCGCGCGGCCAGCGCCACCGCCACGGCGCTGAGCAGCGCAGCGAGCAATGCCACCAGGTTCAGGAATTTCTCGGCGCGGTCCAGCGTCTGGCGCATCTCCGGTCTACCACTGTCCAGCGACTCGACGCGCACGCCGCGCACCGCCGGCTTTTTCACTTCCTCGGTGGCCCATTTCACGAACGCGCTGACCTGCTGATCCGCACCGGCCACAGCGAAGCGGTAGCCGACACGGCTGGCCGGCTGGATCAGGCGGCTCGCGGCCACGTCGGCCTCATTCACCATGACGCGTGGCGCGAAATTCACGAATCCGGTGCCGCGATCCGGCTCGAGTGCGATGACACGCGCCAAGCGCAACCCGATGTCGCCAACGAGCAGGGTATCGCCAATCGTCAAGCCCAGCGCGTCGAGCACCGGCGCATCGACCCAGGCTTGGCCCGGAGCGGGAATGTCGCGGGTGTCGGAAGCAGCCGCTTCCGGTTGCGCGGCCACCTTGAGACTGCCGCGCAGCGGATAGCCGGGCGGCACCGCCTTGAGCGCGACAAGCCTGCTCGCGCCGCCCTTCTCATCGGGCGCCCGCACCATGGTTGGAAAGCCCAGTGTGGCGCTGGTCTGCAGCCCGAGCGAACGGGCCTTGTCGATAAAGGCCTGCGGTGTCGGGTTGTCGCTGGCAATCACGGCGTCGCCGCCAAGCAGTTGACGCGCATCGCGCGTGAGGCCGCCTTTGAGGCGATCGGCGAAGAAGCCGACTGCGGTGAGCGCCGCCACGGCCAGTGTGACGGCCACGATCAGCAGGCGCAATTCGCCGGCGCGCAGGTCGCGCCATAGCGTGCGCCAGCCCAGCGGCCAGAAGGAAGTCGCGGTCATGGGACCACCTTACCGCACAAGACTCAGGCCTGCATTAGACGGGCTGCACTGCGCGCAGCTTCGGCCCGGCCAATTCGGGCTGCAGCTTCAGGCGCTGCGGCGCGGTATAGCAGAGAAAGCGCTTGTTGGCAGCGCGCCCGATGGCGCACAGTCCCAGCCGCTGGGCGATGTCGTGACCCATCTGCGTGATGCCGCTGCGCGAGATCACGATCGGCACTCCCATTTGCGCTGACTTCATCACCATCTCGCTGGTCAGCCGCCCCGTGGTGTAGAAGACCTTGTCGCTGCTTTCGATGGCCGGGTCCTGCAGCCACATCCAGCCGGCAATGGTGTCGATGGCGTTGTGGCGGCCCACGTCTTCGATGAACAGCAGCATCTCCTCGGCGTTGAACAAGGCGCAGCCATGCACCGAACCGGCCGACTTGTATGTGCTCTCCTGCAGCCGGATGGCGTTCAGGATGCCGTAGAGCTGGGACTGCGTGATCGAACCCTCCGGCAAATTGATCGAGCCGATCTCGTCCATGAGCCCGCCGAACACGCTGCCCTGTCCACAGCCGGTCGTCACCACGCGTGTGGCGGTGCGCTCCTCGATCCGCTCGATTCCCGACCGGGTCTTCACCGCGGCCGACCCCACTTCCCAGTCGACCGTGATCGACTCGACCTCGTCCACCGCGTTCACCAGCCGCTGGTTGCGCAGGTAGCCCAGCACCAGCCATTCCGGCCGTGCGCCCAGCGTCATCAGCGTGACCAGTTCGCGTTTGTCGACGTAGACCGTGAGCGGCCGTTCCGCCGGAATGGAAATGGTGTCGCCCTCGCCATGTTCATTGACGACGCCGACCTCCCGCGTCAGCGGTGCGCGCGCTTCGGTGAGCAAGGGAAGGTGCATGCGTGAAGGCTACAGCAAAAAAGCTGGCAGGGATCGGATATGGCTTTGTTCCCTCCCCTTCCGGGGGAGGGTTAGGGTGGGGGCGTGGCGTGGCGGCTCGTGCCCCACCCCTGCCCTCCCCCGGAAGGGGAGGGAGAAATTCAAGCTCAGGGCTTCTTGGCGGGCGCGGCGGGCGCCATCTCGGCCGAAGGCGGCTTCACGCTCGGCGCATTCGCAGCCGTGCCGCTGGGCGAATGCGCGCCCGCCGTCTCCAGAGGCTTCTGGTCAGGTGGGTTGTACGCGAACGGTCCGGGGTCGACGCACGGCGGCGGCGGTTTCGAAGCCACCGGTGTACCCGAGGCTGCAGGCTGCGCGGCGGAGGCAGCCGGCGCAACCGCCGGTGCCGCCGGCTTCGCCTCCGTGGATGCGGACTTGCCCCCTGTCTTCATGTAGGCCGCCACCACCTTGTCCTGGGACTTGCAAAGCTGATAGGCATCAACCTTGGTCTGCCACGCCGCCTTGGCTGCCGCTTCAGCCGCCTTGGCTTTGGCCGCGTCATCGGGCGCGGGCAGCTTGGCCGACACCAATCCGCAAATCACGGCGAACACACCCGTCACCAGAACAGTTTTCTTCATGAGTTCTTCTCCTGCGGCGCTCAAGCCGGCCGCGCCGTATTCACGTCCTGGGCCGTCACCGCCGGCTGGCTGCGCTGCGCCGGAACCTTGCCGGCCTTGATGTCCTCGTACCAGTACGCGTGGTGCTCCTCGGCCCACGCCTCCGAGACATAGCCGTGACGCATCGCCTTGTACGCGCCGCGCATGCCGATGGTGCCCAGGTAGATGTGCAACAGGAACATGGACATCATCAGCACCGTGGCCGTCGAATGCACCATGTGCGCCAGCTGCATGGTGCGGCGGTCATAAACGATATCGGGGACCAGCTTGTCCATAACGATGCCCGAGCCGACCACGATGACGCCCAGCAGCAGCACGCCGATCCAGAAGATCACCTTTTCGCCCGCGTTGAAGCGGTGGGCTGGCGGCGGATGCTGCCCCGCCTTGTCGAATGCTCCGCCAACGCGCAGCAGCCACTTGAAGTCGCCGCTTTGCGGAAACTCATCGCGCACGAAGGTCAGGATCACAACGACGAGCGAAACCGCGAACACCGGCCCGGCGAAATTGTGCAAATTCTTCAGCACGTAGGTCAGCCCGCCGTACAACGTGGCGCCGGTCACCGGCAGCAGGAAGAACTTGCCGAAGGCCATGAGCAGACCCGAGATCGCCAGGATCGAGAAGGCAATCGCATTGGCCCAGTGGGCCGCGCGCTCGAACGGCGTGAAGCGTTCGATCCGGCGCCCGCCGCCTTCGGCATCGGCCTGGCCGAGCGGCCCGCGCGCGAAGTAAAAGATCGCCAGCGCGCCCAGCGAAATCAGGAACAGCGCGCCACCGTAGGGAATGATCCAGTGGTTGCGCACTTGCCGCCAGGCTTCCCCGGCGGTGGTCATGCGCGAGCCCGGGTATTGCACCGGCGCCTGGATCAGGACGCCGGCCTCGGGCGCCTCGCTCTTGGGCAGGCTGCTGACGCCTTCCATGCCCGAGGCAACGCCGCGCCACATCGGCGCGCTGTTGCCCGGCTGCACCTTGTTGCGTGCGGCGTTGTCCTGCTTCAGGTAGTTCGGGTCCGAACTCGCATCAGGCTTGACCTCGGGCTTGACGTCGAAAATGTTCTGCCCCTGGATGCCGCCTTGCTGGCCCGGGACCAGGTCCTCCATGGATCTGGCAGGAGCGGCCTGGCTGCCCGCGCTCTGGCCCTGCTGCGCGGCTTGCCCGGCGGCGCCGCCGGGCAAGGCCAGCGCGGCTAGCCCGAGCAGCGCGCCTGCGACCAGATCAGTTGACTTTGGCATAGTCGTTCTGCCCGTTCTGGGTCCGCGTCTTCAGCTGCTGCTCCCAGCTGATTTTGTCGCCCGGCTTCCAGCCCGGCGCCGCGAACGGCGTCCCCGTGCCCTGGAATGCCGCGGTGTCCGGCCGATTGCCGCTGTCGATGGTTTGGGTCTGCTCGGTGCACGCGGCCAAAGCGGCCACGGCCATGATGAGGATCAGGATCTGCTTCATGACTTGGCTCCGCCGGGCTGCCCGGCCTGCTTGGAGCCATAAGCCGTGCCCCAACCCCAGACTTCGGCGCCCTTGCCGCGCTTGAGCACGCGGTTGCGGAAGATGTCCGCGATCACGTCGCCGTCGCCGCCCAGCAGCGCTTTGGTCGAGCACATCTCGGCGCAGGCCGGCAGCTTGCCTTCGGCCAGGCGATTGCGCCCGTACTTGTCGAACTCGGCCTGCGAGCCGTTGGCTTCCGGGCCGCCGGCGCAGAACGTGCATTTATCCATCTTGCCGCGCACGCCGAAATGCCCCGACGCGGGAAACTGCGGCGCGCCGAACGGGCAGGCATAACTGCAATAGCCGCAGCCGATGCAGACATCCTTGTCGTGCAGTACCACGCCTTCGTCGCTGCGGTAGAAACAGTTGACGGGGCACACGGCCATGCACGGCGCGTCCGAACAGTGCATGCACGCCACCGAGATCGAGCGTTCCCCGGGGATGCCGTCGTTCAAGGTGACCACGCGCCGCCGGTTCACGCCCCACGGCACTTCGTGCTCGTTCTTGCAGGCCGTCACGCAGCTGTTGCACTCGATGCAGCGCTCGGCGTCACACACAAATTTCATTCTTGCCATCACAGGTCTCCTGTTATCCCTGTCATTGCGGGCTTGACCCGCAATCCATGTTGGCGTGCCGACGTGGATCCCGGATCGAGTCCGGGATGACTGCCAACCCCATCACGCTGCCCTTTCGACGTTGCAGATCGTCGTCTTGGTTTCCTGCATCATGGTGACGCTGTCGTAGCCATAGGTGGTGGCCGTATTCACCGCCTCGCCGCGCACCACCGGCGCCGCGCCACTCGGGTAATAGGGCAGCATATCCACGCCCTGCCATCGGCCCGAGAAATGGAACGGCATCCAGCAGGTGTCGGGGCCCACACGCTCGGTCACCATGGCCTGCACGTTCAGGCGCGCGCCGGTCGGCGTCACCAGCCAGACGCGCTCGCCGTCGCGGATGCCCCGCGCGGCGGCGGCCT
>DATNCF010000161.1:0-4793 GCA_035571675.1 Burkholderiales bacterium
GAGCGTCGGATGCGACGCCGGGCTTGAAGCAGCCTGGCACATTTACCGAGACTGTTACGCCAGCGAGGACGCACAGGAGGGGCCGCGCGCCTTTGCTGAAAAGCGCGCCCCACGCTGGACCGGCCGCTGACGGGAGCCAGCGGTCTGCCGCGGCGGACTTCTGCCCGCACAAACACGACGCCTGGCGACGGGAACCGTTCAGAACGCATGACAATCCTGCGCGGTGGCAGGATCCAATTGCCTGCTGACGGCCGCGCCTGACCGAGAGGAAGAGATGGATTTCGACTACTCACCGCGAGTCAAGGAACTGCAGGCGCAGGTCCGCGATTTCATGGACCGCGAGGTGCTGCCGCAGAACACGCACTGGTTCCACGCCACCGAGCGCGGCGAATACCCCATGCCCATGCTGGACGGGCTCAAGGCCAAGGCCCGGGCGGCCGGGCTGTGGAACCTGTTCCTGCCGGCGCTGCGCGAGGACGAGCCCGGCACGCGCCTCAGCAACCTGGAGTACGCGCCGCTGGCCGAGATCATGGGCCGCATTCCCTGGGCGGCCGAAGTGTTCAACTGCAACGCGCCCGACACCGGCAACATGGAAATGCTGCACCTGTTCGCCACGCCCGAACAGCGCAAGCGCTGGCTCGACCCGCTGCTCGCGGGCGACATCCGCTCGGTGATTTCCATCACCGAGCCCGACACGGCCTCCTCCGACCCCACCAACCTGCAGACGCGCATCCAGCGCGACGGCGGCGAGTACGTCATCAACGGGCGCAAGTGGTTCCAGACCGGCGCGCTGCATCCCAACGCCAAGTTCTGCATCGTCATGGGCGTGTCCAATGCCGCGCCCGACGCCGATCCGCACCGCCGCCACTCCTTCATCATCGTGCCGCTGGACACGCCCGGCGTTAGGGTGGTGCGCAACATCCCCATCATGCAGCACCGCTCGCCCGAGGGGCACTGCGAAATCCGCTTCAAGGATGTGCGCGTGCCGGCCGCCAACATGGTGTCCGAAGAGGGCTCGGGCTTCGCGCTGGCGCAGGCGCGCCTGGGGCCGGGCCGCATCCACCATTGCATGCGCACCATCGGCCAATGCGAGCTGGCGCTGGAGCTCATGGCTGAGCGCGCGCTGTCGCGCAAGGCCTTCGGCAAGCACCTGTCCGACTATGCCACCGTGCAGGACTGGATCGCCGAGTCGCGCGTCGAGATCGACCAGGCGCGCCTGTTGGTGCTGCGCGCCGCCTGGCGGATGGACCGCGAGGGCAACAAGGCCGCCCGCGTCGACGTGTCGGCCATCAAGATCGTGGCGCCGCGGCTGCAGACCCGCGTGCTCGACCGCGCCATCCAGGTGTTCGGCGCCATGGGCCTGTCGTCGGACACGCCGCTGGCCTATTTCTGGACCTGGGGCCGCGCGTTGCGCTTCATCGACGGCCCGGATGAGGTGCACCTGCGCGTGGTGGCCCGCGACGAACTGGCCAAGGCCAAGGCCGCCCCCGGCCGGGGCCTGGCCTACTACACCCTGCCGGAACAATATGATTGAAGATTGCTCGTGGAACTGCGTCCACCGCTTCGTCAGGTCCGTCTGAAAACCGCATGCTGCGCGCCCATGCGCACATGCCCGCGAGCGGAAGCCAAAAGATCCGACATAACTCAGGTCACGGAATTTCCGCCATCGACCGCAACAATCTGTCCGGTGATGTAGCGCGATGCCTCCGAAGCAAGCAGCACGGCGAGTCCTTTGAGATCGTCGTCGTCCCCCAATCTCCCCAGCGGCGTGCGCGCGACCACGGCATCACGTACCTGATCGACCCTGCTCAGCATCATTCCAGCGGCGAAAGTGCCCGGGGCTATGGCATTGACGGTAATGTTGTGCTCGCCCCACTCGGACGCCAGCGCCCGGGTGAAGTTGACCAGTCCCGCTTTCGACGTGCTGTAGCCGATATACCGGAAATATCCCCCCCGCAGTCCGGCAATCGATGCGATGTTGATTATCTTTCCGTAACGCCTCGGTATCATGGATCGCCGGGCCACCTCCTGTGTCACGACGAAGGCCGCAGTGAGGTTCATGTCCATCAGCTTCTGCCACCCTTCGAGAGGGTATTCGACGGCGGGAGCGCTCCAGCTGGCGCCGGCGTTATTGACAAGAATGTCGACTTTTCCGTGGCGCTCCAGCACCTGTTGCACCATGGGGGGAATCAACTCCGGTTTCGATAGATCACATGGGAAGCTCGTCGCCTTGATGCCTAATTTGTCGAGATGCTCCAGAGCCTCCGCCAGCCCTTTCGTCTTCCGGGCAGTGATTGCCAGCGTAGCGCCCATCTCGCCCAACGCTTCGGCCATTTGCAGTCCGAGGCCGCGCGAACCACCGGTGATCAGCGCCACTCTTCCAGTCAGATCCAGCATGCTTTTCAGATTCATATTTCACCTCGCTTTTCGTTCAATGCGGTTCGGGGAAATCGGCACTCAGTGGAGAAGAAGCGGCCGCTCAGACAAGAAAAAGCTGCCGCTCAGGGAAGAAGAAGCGGCTATTGACAAGGGCGCAATTTTATATCTAACATTCATTAGAATACAACAACTTCGGGTTCAATTTTATTCCTGCCATGGGCGCTCCCGCATTCGAGGTCAATCCGCAACCGCGGCCCCGAGCGCTCCAGTAATCAATGCGGCAGCGACGAACTGCCAGGGACGAACACCTACCAAGGAGATTCAGCATGGGTACGACGCAAGGAACACCACTGGCGGGCGGTAAATGGGCTCCGCGGGTTGCCGTGATAGGGGCCGGCATGACAGGCGTGCTGGCGGCCATACGCCTGCTTCAGGAGGGCATCGGCGATATCAGCATTTTCGAAAAGGCTGATCACCTTGGCGGAACGTGGCGTGACAATACGTACCCTGGCCTCACCTGCGACGTACCTTCGCACCTGTACCGCTATTCTT
The DNA here is from genome assembly GCA_035571675.1 of Burkholderiales bacterium. Taxonomy (GTDB): domain Bacteria; phylum Pseudomonadota; class Gammaproteobacteria; order Burkholderiales; family SG8-39; genus CAIYPG01. Next base: position 2,932 of record DATNCF010000161.1, read on the forward strand.
TCGAGCCCAATCCGGACTGGACGCAACTTCAGGCCCCCGGCCCGGAAATCCTGGAGTACTTCGAGAGGGTCGCCGCAAAGTACGGGATAAAGGGCCGCATCCAGTTCGGCCAGGAGGTTGCGAGTTTGAGGTATCAGGCGCCGCAGTGGATGCTGGAAACGAAAAAAGGCGTCAAGGAAAAGTTCGACATTGTGCTGGCGGCAACCGGTTTCCTGCACCACCCGAAATATCCCGACATCAAGGGCCGTGAGGAGTTCGCGGGCCATTGCTTCCACAGCGCCCGGTGGGATCACAGCGTCGAGCTGAAAGGCAAGCGTATCGGCATCATCGGCGCCGGATCCACGGCTGTGCAGGTTCTAGGAGGAGTGGCGGGAATTGCGGCCCACGTCACGATGTTTCAGCGCACCGCGCAATGGATTTTCCCAATGCCAAATCCCGCCTACTCGGAGGAGGACAAGGAGAAATTTCGCCAAGCGCCGGAGGTGATGGAGCAGATGTATAAAAAGTATCACCGGCAGTTTACCGGGACGATTGGACAGGCCGTTATCGGGGACAAGGTCCAGGCGGACCTCATGGATGCCACATGCCGCGCGCACCTTGAAACAGTAAAAGACCCCGAACTGAGGGCAAAGCTGACGCCGGGATACAAATTAGGATGCAAGCGTCTGATTGTCAGCAACCGGTTTTACCAGGACATCCAGAGGCCGAACGTGGAGCTGGTGACCGAAGGAATTACCGCCATGGAGCGTGGAGGCGTGCGGACGGCAGATGGCCGCCTGCACGAGTTCGATGTCGTCGTCATGGCAACGGGCTTTGATTCGCATGCGTACACATCCCCCATCGTCGTCCAGGGCCGGGATGGGGTGGAGCTCGACAAAGTACTCAGGGAAGCGCCGGAATGCTATCGGGGCATGGCAGTACCCGGGTTTCCAAACCTGTTTCTGCTGGGCGGTGGCCCGTACAGCCCTGTCGGCAACTTCTCCGTGATTTCCGTATCGGAGGCGCAGATGGACTATCTGGCGCAGCTGATTTCGCATCTGGTAAAGCGGGGGGCGCGCACCGTAGAGCCGACGCGCGATGCCACCCGCGACTTCATCAATGCGGTCAAGAGCGAGATGCCGAAAACCGCCTGGGCCAGCGGCTGCAGCAGTTGGTATCTGGACAAGCAGGGCAATCCCATTGCATGGCCGTGGAGCTGGGAAAAATTTGCGGAGGAAATGCAGGCGCCCCAGCTTGCCGATTACCTGATCGCAAGCTAGAAAGCTTCTATCCAGGGAACGCAATGTCTGCCCGGGCACGCACACGCCGCGCCGGTCGGCGGTCCGCGCTTGTGCGTGACCAAACACTTCATCGGCTCATTTAACGAAGGAACCAACCTTGCCACTCAATCCACGCATTCGCAAAGGGCTCGACCGGGCGCGGGATCTCCCTGCCTGGAGCAGCCTGTCGCCGGCGCAAGCGCGCCTCGCGTTGGCTGCGCAGGTCTCCGCCTTCCGGATCACGGCCCCTCCCGTCGCTTCAGTGGACCGCGTGATCACAGTGGATGGGCGTGATATCCCCACGCGTCTCTACACCCCCCCGGGGGAGGGCCCATTTCCCTTGTTGGTCTACTTTCATGGCGGCGGCTTCGTGCTGGGCAGCATTGACACTCACGATACGACCTGCCGCTTCCTGTGCGCCGGAGCGGCGGCCATGGTCATGTCGGTCGGATACCGTCTGGCGCCGGAACACAGGTTTCCGGCCGGTTTGCAGGACTGCATGGCGGCGCTCCAATGGTCAGCCGCGCATGCCGAAGAACTGGGCGTGGATCCTGGCCGGATGGCCGTTGGAGGCGACAGCGGCGGCGGCAACCTGGCGGCGGT
>DATNCF010000162.1:0-7620 GCA_035571675.1 Burkholderiales bacterium
CCACCGGGATGGACAGCGGACTGTTCCAGAACAGATCGAACGTATCCGATAGTTGAGCCACCATCGGGCCCACGACCAGCAGATCGTCGTCGGCGAGTTGCGATACTGGGTTGATCTGGAAGTACTGGTCCCCCACGTTGCGGCCGCCCGACAGCGCGACCGCGTTGTCCGCCACCATCAACTTGTTGTGCATGCGAAAGTCCACCCTGCCGCCGCGCAGCACAAATTCCGCCCCGCGCACCAAGAAGCTGTGGCCGCGGTAGGCAAAGGGATTGAACACACGCACCTCCACGTTGGGATGCGCATCGAGCGCGTGCAATTGTTCATCTCCGTCGCGCGTTTCGCCGTCGTCCAGCAGCACGCGCACCCTCACACCGCGATCGGCCGCGCGCAGCACGGCGTCGGTCACCAGCACGCCGCTCTCGTCCTGGCGAAAAATGAAGTACTGCAGGTCGAGGCTGCGCTGTGCCGCATTGGCCATTTGCACGCGCGCCAGGAACCCGTCCAATCCCTGGTTGAGCAGCCGGAACCCCGAGACACCGGGATGCGCAAGAGACAGCTTGGCCGCCTGGCGGCCCAGGCTCGTCTGTTCCGGATGGTTGAAGGCGCGCGTCTCCTCGCGGGGATAGTCGCGCCCCGGCACAAACGTGGTGCACCCCTGCAGCGCCAGCAGCACAGGAACCGCCAGCAGAGGCCAGCGGATGAAGTGCGGCCATCCGCGCGAAGAAAGCGCCAAAAGGAGACATGCACGCAATAACCCGACTGATAACAGGCATGCGCGCAAGAGCGGCGCTGAACCAATATATCCGCGCAACAGCGGCGCTAAGAAACGGGCTTCCATTGAGTTGCCTTTGACTAGACAAATAAAGCCTACCCATGACGCAGGCCATGTCATTGAAATGCGACGAAAGGATTACGTGCGTGAGGGAACCCGCCCAATCCACTGGGGTCGTAGGAGGTGTTGGCCCGAAGAGGGCGGCGCGGCCGTGCCGAAAAGCAAACGCGTTTGTCCGAATGTGCGTGTTTGTCCGACAGCGCGCCGGTTTTTCCTCTTCAAAACCGTATCGACTGAAGAAAGGACTCACCATGAAAACGAAATTCGCTGCGAGCCTCATCGCCGGAGCCCTGATTCTCCCCGCTTGGTTGCCGGCCCATGCCGACTCCGATTCCGACCGTCACGATGCCAAGGCTTTCGTGAAGGATTCGGCCATTACCGCCAAGGTGAAGGCCGAGTTGGCCAAGGAAAAAATGTCCACCCTGGTGAACATCAAGGTCGACACCGATGACAAGGGCGTGGTGACGCTGAGCGGCAACGCGCCCGACCAGGCCGCCATCGACCGTGCCGTCTCCATTGCGCGCAGCGTCAAGGGCGTGACCACGGTCGAGAACAACATCACTGTGGCGAGCAAGTAATGAACGCCCGCCTTTCGCCGCGCCTTTTGGTCCCCTCGGCGCGCGACGGCGGAGCGCATGGACAGGCCGCGGCCAGCATCGCCGCGGCGCTGTTCGCTGCCGGCTGGTGCGTCTGGGGGGCCGCCCTCGCGGCCCCCGCCGGCGCGGCCTCGGCGCAGCAGGTCTACCAGGCCGAACGGGCGGCATGCAACGCCGGCCGGAGCACCGAGGATCGGGCGGCCTGCCTCCGCGAAGCCGGCGCCGCGTTGCAGGAAGCGCGGCAGGGCCGCCTGAATGGTCCCGTGGAGGACCAGGCCACCCTGGAGCGCAATCGCCTGGCTCGTTGTGACCGGCATCAGGGCGCCGAACGCGACGATTGCCTGCGCATGCTGCAGGGCGGTGGCACCAGCAGCGGCAGCGTGGCAGGCGGTGGCATCCTCCGCGAACTGACCACGGTCGTTCCCGCCGGCGGCAACTAGCCGGTGTCCCGCCCGCCCGGTTTGGCAAGGCAGGGCTCGCGCGTGCACAATGGAGGCGACGCCCCGGCCGGGGCGCTGCTTGGGGGTCTCATGCCGCAGCCCACTTTGCGCCGCCTTCCCACCGTCCGGGAATACATGGACACCACCGTCCATACACTCTCGCCGGATACGGATATCTATAAGGCCGTCACTTTCCTGCTGCAAAAAAAGGTCACCGGCGCGCCGGTCATCGATGCCGCCGGCAAGATCGTCGGCATGCTCACGGAACTCGACTGTCTCAAGCTGCTGACCCTGGGCAGCGACCACCAGGCCCCAAGCGGGCAGGTCAAGGATTTCATGTCCACCAAGGTCCAGACCATCCCGCCAAACATGGATATCTACTATGCGGCCGGCCTGTTCATGAAAGTCACCTTCAGACGCTTTCCCGTGGTCGAGGACGGGAAACTGGTGGGCGGCATCACTCGCTTCGATATCCTGCGCGCCGTCAAGCAGGGACTTGCATCCCTGTAATTGCACTCCCGGCGTCGCTTCTCTGGGTTAGCCGTCCCGCGCCGCTCTCGGTGCAACGTCGAGGCGGCGGCCATGCTAAATTGTGCCTCCTAATCCACACTCCCGGCATGCTCTTGGCATTGACCGCCACCGCATTGACCGGCTTAGGGAGATCCGCATGAACAAGCCCAATCTCGCCATCGCCCCGGCGCGCAAATTCATCTATGAATTCGAAGAAGGCGACGGCAAAAACAAGCAGTTGCTCGGCGGCAAGGGGGCCGGCCTGTCCGAGATGACCCAGATCGGACTGAATGTCCCGCCCGGCTTCACCGTTACCACCGAAGCCTGCCTGGCCTACCTTGAAAACAACGAACTCCCGGCCGGCCTCATGGACGACATCCGCGCCCACATGCAGGCGCTGGAGAAAAAGACCCGCAAGGGCTTCGGCAGCGACGACAATCCGCTGCTCATCTCGGTGCGCTCGGGCGCGGCCATGTCCATGCCCGGCATGATGGACACTATTCTCAACCTGGGCCTGAACGAGCATTCGCTCAAGGGCCTGATCAAGCAGACCGGCAACGCCCGCTTTGCCTGGGACGCCTACCGGCGCTTCATCCAGCTCTTCGGCAAGATCGCCCTTGGAATCGGCGACGAGCACTTCGACGAGCGCATGGCCGCCGTCAAGCGCAAGTACGGCGCCAGGAACGACGTCGACCTGGACGCAACCCACCTGCAGGAACTGGCCGGCGAATTCCTCGAGATCGTGCGCCGCCATACCGGCAAGCCTTTCCCCAGCGATCCCTACGAGCAACTCGAAATCTCGGTTGGCGCCGTGTTCCGCTCCTGGATGGGCAAGCGCGCCGTCGACTACCGCCGCCAGTTCAAGATCACCCCCGAACAGGCCAACGGCACCGCCGTCAACGTCTGCTCCATGGTGTTCGGCAACATGGGCGAGGACTCGGGCACCGGCGTGGGCTTCACGCGCAACCCCGGCACGGGCGAGAACCTCATCTATGGCGAGTACCTGGTCAACGCCCAGGGCGAAGACGTGGTCGCCGGCATCCGCACGCCCAAGCCCATCGCCGAGATGGAACGGGAAATGCCGGACCTCTATCGCCAGCTCATGGAACTGCGCGCCCGGCTGGAATCGCATTACAAGGAAGTGCAGGACTTCGAGTTCACCATCGAAAAGGGCATTCTGTACTGCCTGCAGACCCGCAACGGCAAGATGAACGCACGCGCCATGGTGCGCACCTCGGTGGAAATGTTCAACGCCGGCCTCATCACCCGCGAGCGCGCGCTGCTGCGCGTCGATCCGTCCATGCTGCAGCAGCTGCTGGTGCCGCAACTGTCGGCTGATTTTCGCGGGAAGTCGCTGGCGCAGGGACTGCCCGCCTCGCCCGGTGCCGCCTCGGGCAAGATCGTGTTCGACGCCAACACCGCCGAATCGCGCGGCCTGGCGGGAGAGAAAATCATCCTGGTGCGCGAGGAAACCAAGCCCGAGGACATCCACGGCTTCTTCCAGGCCCAGGGCATCCTCACCAGCCGCGGCGGCAAGACCTCCCACGCCGCCGTGGTGGCGCGCGGCATGGGCAAACCCTGCGTGTCGGGCTGCGAACAGATCGCCATCAACGACAAGGCGCGCAGCGCCGTCATCGGCGAGACCACGCTGCACGAGGGCGACGTCATCACCATCGACGGCAGCACCGGCCATGTGTACGCGGGTGAAGTACCCACGGTCGAGGCCACCATATCGACCGAAATGATCACCCTGCTGGGCTGGGCCGACAAGGTGGCCCGCCTCACCGTCATGGCCAACGCCGACACGCCAGAGGACGCGGCGCGGGCGCGCAAATTCGGCGCCATGGGCATCGGCCTGTGCCGCACCGAGCGCATGTTCAACAGCACCGACCGCCTGCCCATCGTGCAGGAAATGATCCTGGCCGAGACCGCGGAGGACCGCCAGGCCGCGCTCGACCGCCTGCTGCCCATCCAGCGCTCCGACTTCAAGGGCATATTCAAGGCCATGCACGGGCTTCCCGTCACCGTGCGCCTGCTAGACCCGCCCATGCACGAGTTCCTGCCCACGGCGGCCCAGCTCGAGCTGGAAATCGCCCACCTGCACCAGCTCACCGACTCCATCAGCGGCCTCAAGGACCTGCCCGACACGCTGAAGCTGCTCAATCCCAAGCTCTACCAGCAATACGCCGATGGGCTCACCAAGCTGGTGGGCGGCCTGCACACCTTCGAGGAATCGCACCTGGAGCAGGACGTGATCGCCCGCAAGGAGCGCATCCTGCGCAAGGTGCGCGCCCTCGAGGAGGTGAATCCCATGCTGGGCCACCGCGGCGTGCGCCTGGGCATCAGCTATCCGGAAATCTATTCCATGCAGATCCAGGCCATCCTGGAGGCCGCGGCGCTGTGCGCCAAGGAAGGCATCGAGATCTACCCGGAAATCATGGTGCCGCAGGTGGCCACGGTCGAGGAGCTGAAGCGCATCAAGGGCTACGTCGAGCGCATCCACCAGATCGTCAAGCTCACCCACGGCATCGACGTGCAGTTCAAGTTCGGCTCCATGCTGGAAGTGGTGCGGGCGTGCCTGCGCGCCGGGCGCATGGCCCAGGATGCCGAGTTCTTCTCCTTCGGCACCAACGACCTCACCCAGGCCACGTTCTCCTTCAGCCGCGAGGACGCCGAGAACAAGTTCCTGCCCACCTACGTCGAGACCGGCATCCTGCAGGACAATCCCTTCGAGGTGCTCGACATCAAGGGCGTGGGCCAGCTCATGAAAATCGCCGTCGAGGCGGGACGCAAGACCAATCCCGAGCTGAAGGTGGGCATCTGCGGCGAGCACGGCGGGGACCCCGTGTCCATCCACTACTGCCACCACATCAACATGAACTACGTGTCCTGTTCCGGCCCGCGCGTGCCCATCGCGCGCCTGGCCGCCGCCCAGGCCAAGCTCAAGGAAGCGGAGTACCGCGAACCGGTCTAGCGAGGACGCAAATCAACGGGCCCTGCCGGCCGGGCCCGCAATCGCAAAAGGAGAGAGCAATGAAAGTAACCGGCGTCATGCTGACTTTCATCGACATGCCGCGCGAGGCCGAGGCCGAGTTCCACGAATGGTACGACCTCGACCACCTGCCGGAAATCGTCGGCCTGCCCGGCGTCATCAGCGGCCAGCGCTACCAGGCCGCCGACAACCTCATGCAGTTCCGGGCCAGCAAGGAAGGGGCGCCGCCCATCGGCGAGGCGCGGCACTGCAGCGTCTACCTGCTGGGCGATCCCGACGTGGCGGCCGTGCAGGCCCGCATGACGGACCTCGGCAAGCGCCTGTTCGCCGAGAAGCGCATGATCCGCCACGGCAAGGTGGTGTTCTCGCGCGCCTTCCGCCTCATCCATGCCTATGCCGCGCCGCGCATCCGCGTCTCCGAGGACGGCCGCCCGCACCTGCGCCACAAGGGCCTGCAGGTGGCCATGGGCAGCGTGCCCGACCCCAAGGACATCCCCGAGGCCACCGAGTGGTGGCACAGCAGCCACTATCCCGACATGCTGTCCGTGCCCGGCTGGGCCGTGGCGCTCAAGTGCGAGCCGGTGGGCGAGGAAGGCCAAGGCAAGTTCCTGCACCTGTTCCTGCTCGACAAGGCGGCCGACCAAGCGCACGCAGAACTGAACAAGGTCCTGCCGGAATGGCGCGCCACCGGGCGCAGCCCGCATCCGCGCGGCATTTATCGCCGCAGCTTCTCCGGGCCGCTGTCGCGCATTTAGCAGCCAAATAAAAGGGGGCCGCGGCCCCCTTTTATTTGGCTGCGCGGATCTACTCCCGTTCCATGATCAGCGTGGCGCTGCCATGCCGCGTACCCAGCGACCCGCCCGTGCCCTGGGCCAGCGCGAGGTCGCAGTTCTTCACCTGCACCTTGGGGTGCGCCTCGCCGCGCAGTTGCCGAACCGCTTCGATCACCTTGGTCATGCCGCCGCGATTGGCAGGATGGTTGTTGCAAAGGCCGCCGCCGTCGGTGTTGAAAGGCAGCTTGCCCACGCCCGAGATGAGGTTGCCGTCGGCCACGAACTTGCCGCCCTCGCCCTTCTTGCAGAACCCCAGATCCTCGATCTGCTCCAGCACCGTGATGGTGAAGCTGTCGTAGATCGACGCATACTTGATGTCGGCAGGCTTCACGCCGGCCTCGGCGAAGGCAATGGGACCCGACACCCGCGCGCCCGACCAGGTGAGGTCCACCTTGCCGCCCATCTGGTCCTTGAGGGCCTCGCCCGCCCCGATGATCTTCACCAGCGGCCGCTTGTGCCTGGCCGCAAGGCTCCGGGCAATTTCCGGCTTCACCACCACCAGCGCCCCGCCGCCGTCGCTCACCACGCAGCAGTCCATGCGGTGCAGTGGATCGGCCACCATGGGCGAAGCCAGCACGTCCTGCACCGTTACCACCTCCCGCAGCATGGCGTTGGGATTGTGCTGGGCGTGGTGCGACGCCGCCACCTTGATCCAGGCCAGTTGCTCGCTGGTGGTGCCGAACTCGTGCATGTGCCGCCGCGCCGCCATGGCGTACAGGTTCACCGTCACCGGGCCGTAGGGATTCTCGAACGGCGTGTCCGGCATGTCGTCGCCGAAAGTCCGCACGCGTACGCCACGATGGCCTTCGGAACGCGGCCGCCCCGCCAGCGTGATCAACGCCACGCTGCACTTGCCGGCGGCAATGGCCTGGGCGGCGTGCGCAACGTGGACGAGATAGGACGACCCGCCGGTCTCGGTGTTGTCCACGTGCTTCACCCGCAGCCCCAGGTAGTCGGCCGTGGTGAATCCGCCCAGCCCGGGCGCGTCGCGCGAACAGAAAAAACCGTCTACGTCGCGCAAGCCGAGGCCGGCGTCCTCGAGCGCGCCCTTGGCGCACTCGGCGTGCAGCAGCGCCACCGATTTGTCTTCCGCCAGGCGCGTGGGATGCTCGAACGCCCCTGCGATGTAAGCCTTGCCCTTGATGCTCATGTCACACCCCCTTGTGTGGGGGCGAGCATAACGCGCCGAAGGCCGGCCCGCACAACCTGAAGACCCGCACCGGGCTCACCCCGGTTCGTTTGGAGTCCTCCATTCGGCTCACCCGTAGGACCCAGCCGACACTACCATCGGCCGCAGGCTTATAACCGCCGGCGGGGCGCGCTCTTAAGATTCTTCCCTAAGCAAGTCGGGAGCCCCTTCCGCGCCGGAACGCGCGGCCCTTGAAGCTCAGGAAAGGAAACCACCATGATCAAC
>DATNCF010000163.1:0-11559 GCA_035571675.1 Burkholderiales bacterium
ATCCGGCCCTGGACGGGCGCGGCCGATGCGCCGCTCGATGTGGTGATGATGCGCGCGCTCATTCGCCAGTACCGGCACGAGTTCGATCCCGCCATGGCCGACCTGGACGCGGTAGTGGCGCGCGACCCGCAAAACACCGGCGCCCTGCAGTGGCAGTTCGCCCTGCACCTGGTGCAGGCCGACTACGCCGCGGCGCGCGAGCGCTGCGCCAAGCTCGCGCCGCTCACCACGCAGTTGGCCGCGACAGCCTGCACGGCCGTGATCGACGGGGTGAACGGCCACGCCCGCGACGCCTACGCCGCGCTGTCCAAAGCCTTCGCCGAACATCCCTCGAGCGATGCCGAATACCGCCAATGGGTCATGACGCGGCTCGGGGAACTGGCCCTGCGCATGGGCGACCGAGCGCTGGCGGAAAAGCATTTCCGCGAGGCCATCGCCACGGGCGTGGTGGACGGCTTCGTGCTCGGCGCCTACGCCGACCTGCTGCTGGACGAGAACCGCGCCGCCGAGGTGGTGCCCATGCTGCGCGACTGGGTGGCCTCCGACATCCTGTTGCTGCGCCTGGCCCTGGCCGAGAACGCCGTGCACGCGCCGCTCGCCGCCGAGCACACCCAGGCCCTGGCCGACCGCTTCGCCGCCGCCGCGCTGCGCGGCGACAAGCTGCACCAGCAGGAGGAATCGCGCTTCAGCCTGCAACTGCAGCACAACCCCGACAAGGCGCTGGCCCTGGCGCTGGAGAACTGGAAGCTGCAGCGCGAGCCGCGCGACGCCCGCGTCATCCTGGAAGCGGCGCTGGCGAAAAAAGACCCGGTGGCGGCCAAACCGGCGCTGGACTGGATGGCGCGCACGGGTTACGAGGAAGCGCCCTATCGCGAGCTGGTGGGGCAATTGAACAAGCTGCCGGGCGCGGCGAAATGACGCGGCCAATTCCGGGGAGGGCGGGCGGCGCCGCTGCGTTGCTGCTGGGGCTGCTCCTTGCGCTGTTGTCGGCGCCGGCCTGGGCGCACAAGCCCAGCGACAGCTACCTGTCCTTCAAGGTGGACGAGCGCGGCGTCACCGGGCAATGGGACATCGCCTTTCGCGACTTGGAATACGCCATCGGCCTCGACGCCAACGGCGACGGCGAGATCAGCTGGGGCGAGGTCAAGCAGAAACACGCCGATATCGCCTCCTATGCGCTGGCGCGGCTGGAAGTGAAGGCCGATGGCCACCCCTGCACGCTCAAGCCCGCCGAACACCTGGTGGACGACCACACCGACGGCGCCTACGAGGTGTTGCGTTTCGCCGCCGACTGCCCAGGGATCGCCGCGGGTACAACGACGGCGCCCGCGGCGCTGGACATCCGCTACAACCTGTTCTTCGATTTCGACGCCCAGCACAAGGGGCTGCTGCGCATCGAGTCGCCGGCCGGCACGCTCACGGGCGTGTTCGCCTCGGACAGCTCCAGCCAGCATTTCGAGCTGCGCTCGCATACGCTGCTGGAGCAGTTCGGCTCGTTCTTTCGCGAGGGCGTGTTCCATATCTGGGTGGGCATCGACCACGTGCTGTTCCTGATTTCACTCCTGCTGCCGGCCGTTCTGTTCCTGCCGCACGGCGCGCATGCGGGATGGCGGCCGGTGGAACGCCTCGGCCCCGCGCTCTGGGACGTGCTGCGCGTGGTGACCTCTTTCACCGTGGCGCATTCCATCACGCTGTCGCTGGCCGCCCTCGGAATCGTGTCGCTGCCTTCGCGGCTGGTGGAATCCACCATCGCCTTCTCGGTGCTGCTGGCCGCCATCAACAACATCCGCCCGGTGGTGGAGGAAAAGCGCTGGCTGATGGCGTTCCTGTTCGGTCTCATCCACGGCTTCGGCTTCGCCAGCGTGCTGGCCGACCTGGGGCTACCGCGGGACGCGCTGCTGCTCGCGCTGGTGGGCTTCAACCTCGGCGTCGAGGCCGGGCAACTGGTGATTGTGTCGGTGTTCGTGCCGCTGGCGTTCATGCTGCGCGCCACGGTCTTTTACCGCCGCGTGCTCATGATCGGCGGGTCGGTCATCGTGGCGCTGGTGGCCGCGACCTGGATGGCCGAGCGCATTTTCGACCTGAAAATCATCACGCCGCGGTAGGCCAGGGCCGCTATGATGCGGCCTGCGCTCGAAGCGCCCCCGGGTAGACCCCTTGCTCGAACCCCTGCTTGACCCCTTGCTCGAAACTCCTCGCTCGAAACCTTGAAAAATCGCCTGTTGCCCCGCGTTGCGCGCAGCGCGCCGACCCGCACCACTGTGTTGCGGTTCGTCTTCGCCGGCACGTCACTGCTGCCCCTGTCCGCGCTGGCGGACGGGCAGCACGAGGAGCGCGCCGACGTCGAGGTCATCGGCCATTATGAGAACGCCATCGGCACTTCGGACACGGCCAGCCAGGGCTACATCACGCCCAAGCTCATCGAAGCGCGGCCCCTGCTGCGCCCGGGCGAGGTAATGGAATACGTCCCGGGCGTGATCGTCACCCAGCACAGCGGCGACGGCAAGGCCAACCAGTTCTTCCTGCGCGGTTTCAACCTCGACCACGGCACCGATTTCGCCACCAGCGTGGCCGGGGTGCCGGTGAACATGCCCACCCACGGGCACGGCCAGGGTTATTCGGACCTCAACTTCCTGATTCCGGAACTGGTGTCCCGAATCGACTACCGCAAGGGCCCCTACTTCGCCACCGAGGGCGATTTCTCCTCGGCCGGCGCGGCGCATTTTCACTACTACGACAAGCTCAAGCAGGGCGTGGCCGAGGTGACCGCCGGCAGCTTCGACTATCGCCGCGCCCTGGCCATGAACTCGCAGGCGCTGGCCGGCGGCACGCTGCTTTACGCCGTGGAACTGGCCGGCAACAACGGCCCGTGGGACAACCCGGCGCACTACGGCAAGCAGAACGCCGTGCTGCGCTACAGCGCCGGCTCCGCGGCGAGCAGCCACAGCATCACCGCCATGGCCTACCAGGGGCGCTGGAGCGCCACCGACCAGGTTCCGGGTCGCGCCGTGGATGCGGGCCTCATCGGCCGCTACGGCGCCATCGACCCCACGGACGGCGGCAATTCCCAGCGCTACAGCCTGTCCTACGAACACCGGAGCAGCGCCGGCAACCGCGAGTTCCAGCTCAACGCCTACGCCATGGCCTACCGGCTGCAGCTCTTTTCCGATTTCACTTATTTCCTGAATGATCCCGTCAACGGCGACCAGTTCGAGCAGGCCGACCGCCGCCGCGTCTTCGGCCTCGCGCCCGCCTGGCTGTGGACCGGCCACATCGGCGAGCGCGACAGCACGGTCAAGGCCGGCCTTACCCTGCGGCGCGACGACATCGGCAGCGTGGGGCTGTACAACACCGCCCGGCGCCAGCGCCTGTCCACGGTGCGGGAAGACAGCGTGCGCCAGACCGGCTTCGGCGCCTACGTCGAGCATTCGCTGCAGTGGAACGACTGGCTGCGCTCAGTGGCGGGCGTGCGCGCCGACTTCTACAACGCCAAAGTTTCAAGCAGCCTGGCCGCCAACTCGGGCAACACCAGCGACCACCTGGTCAGCCCCAAGCTCAACCTCATCGCCGGCCCCTTCGCCAAGACCGAGTACTTCCTGAGCTGGGGCGACGGCTTTCACAGCAACGACGCGCGCGGCACCACCACGCGCATCGATCCCTCCACGGGTGTCGCGGTGGGCCAGGCGCCCGCGCTGGTCAGGAGCCGCGGCGCCGAACTGGGCGCCCGCACCGAGGCCATCCAGGGATTGCAGAGCTCGCTCGCGCTGTGGCGCCTCGACCTGGCCTCGGAGCTGGTGTTCGCCGGCGATGCCGGCACCACCGAGGCCAGCCGGCCCTCCAGCCGGCACGGCATCGAATGGTCCAACCGCTACCGGCCCGCCGACTGGCTCACCCTGGACGCGGATTTCTCGCTGTCGCGCGCCCGCTTCACCGAGCCCGACCCCGCGGGCAACTTCATTCCCGGCTCCATCGACCGGGTGGCCACGTTCGGCGCCGCGGTGGACGGCCTGGGGCCCTGGTCGGGCATGCTGCAAATGCGCTACTTCGGCCCGCGGCCCCTGATCGAGGACAACAGCGTGCGCTCACAAAGCACGCTGATCTGGAACCTGCGCGCCAGCTACAAGGTGAACAACCAGATCCGCCTGTCGGCCGACGTGCTGAACCTGCTCAACCGCCAGGCCAGCGACATCGACTATTACTACGAGTCGCAACTGCGGGGAGAAGCGGCGTCGGTGAACGACATCCATTTCCACCCCGTCGAGCCGCGCAGCATCCGCCTTACCCTGACGGCGAATTTCTAGCACCCGGTTTATCTGGCCTGGTTCTGCATGGCGCTCTGATGCTCGATCATCTGCTCCATCATCATCTGCATCGTGTCCATGCGCCGCTGGGTCATGCCCGTCCCCATGCCGCCGCCCATGGCCGTGCCCAACATGCCATGCATGGCCGCCATGGTGTCCCTCATGGTCTTCATGTGCTCCTGCATCAGGCGTTGGCGCTCCTTCGGATCGGTCGCGGCCCGCAGCTTCTCCATCTGGTCCTGCATGGTTTTCATGCTGTCCATCATGGCCTGGTTCTGGCTGTTCGCCTTAGACTTAGACTTGGCGTCAGGCTTGGCCTTGGACACCGCCTTTGGCACAGTCGCGGCACCCTTGTCTTCAGCATGATTCGAATCGTGCGCATCCTGGCCAAAGCCCGGTGCGGCGATGAGGAATGCAGCCGCGCTGACGCCCACAAGCACCCATTTCATGTCGCCATCCTCTGCAAGGTGGAATCGGTAATCAAGATTGCGCCATTCGCCGGCGGCAACTTTGATCCCCGTCAAGCCGGCCCTCCTTTTCGGGGCCGGCCCAGCTACCTGTCGAGGCGGGTACGGCGCAGCCGCAAGGCATTGGTCACGACGCTGACCGATGACAGCGCCATCGCGGCGCCCGCCAGCACGGGGGACAGCAGCAGCCCGAACGCGGGATACAGCGCGCCCGCGGCGATCGGAATGCCGGCCGCGTTGTAGACGAACGCGAAGAACAGGTTCTGCTTGATGTTGCGCATCGTCGCCCGGGACAGCGCGGCGGCCTCGGCGATGCCGCGCAGGTCTCCCTTGACCAGGGTGATACCGGCGCTTTCCATGGCCACATCCGTTCCCGTGCCCATGGCAATGCCCACGTCGGCCGCGGCGAGCGCGGGGGCGTCATTGATGCCGTCGCCCGCCATGGCGACCTTTCTGCCGGCCGCGATCAATTCCTGGACCTTGGCGGCCTTGTCCTGGGGCAGGACTTCGGCCCGGACCTCGTCGATGCCGAGCCGGCGGCCGACCGCCTCGGCGGTGCGGCGGGAGTCGCCGGTCAGCATCACCACGTGAATCCCCGCCTTTCGCAGCGCGGCCACCGCCTCGGGGGTCGATGGCTTCACCGGATCGTCCACCGCCACCAGGCCCGAACGTTCCTTGTCGATGGCGAAGAACACCACTGTCGTGCCGTCCGCCCTCAATTCATCGGCGCGTTCCCGCCACCGCGCCACAGCGGCCCCCTCCCGCTCCAGGAAGGCCTGGCTGCCCACGTGCACGATATGCCCTTCGACCGATGCCTTCACCCCGAGTCCGTTGACGGCCGAAAAATCCCCGGCCGCCGCCGGCTTCAGCCCTTTCGCCCTGGCGCCTTCGACAATGGCCGTCGCGATGGGATGCTCGCTTTGCGACTCGACGGCGGCCACCAGCCGGAGGGCTTCCTCCTCGGCGCCCTCGCTCACCGCGATGGAAGAAAAGGTCGGCTTGCCCAGCGTCAGCGTTCCGGTCTTGTCCACGACCACGGTGTCGATCTGGCGCATGCGCTCGATGGCCTCGGCGTTGCGGAACAGGATGCCCATGGTCGCTCCGCGGCCCATGGCCACCGTCATCGAAATCGGAGTGGCAAGGCCGACCGCGCAGGGGCAGGCGATGATGAGAACCGCGACGGCGTTGGTGAGCGCGTAGGCAAGGCGGGGATCGGGACCGGCGAACCACCACGCCAGGGCCGTCACCACCGCGATGCCGATGACGATTTCCACGAACCACGCGGCGATGACGTCGGCCAGGCGCTGTATGGGCGCCTTGGTGCGCTGCGCGGCCTGCACCATGTGAATGATCCGGGACAGCAAGGTGTCGGAGCCGACCTTTTCGGCGCGCATGAGGAACGAGCCGTTGCCGTTGATGGTCGCGCCCACCACCTTGCTGCCGGCGGCCTTTGAAACGGGAACGGGCTCGCCCGTCATCATCGACTCGTCGACATGGCTTGTGCCTTCGAGCACCACGCCGTCAACCGGCACCTTGTCCCCCGGCTTCACGCGCAGCCGGTCGCCGGCGACGATGGAAGCGAGCGGCACCTGCTCCTCGCTCCCGTCGTCGCGCATCCGCCAGGCCAGATTGGGCGCGAGCCTGAGCAGCTCGCGAATGGCCTGGCTGGTCTGGCCCATCGCCCTGGTCTGCAGCACGTCCCCCAGCAGCACCAGCGTCACGATCACCGCGGCCGCTTCGAAATAGGTGCCCACCGCGCCGGTGTGCTCCCTGAACGCTTCGGGGAACAGCCCCGGCGCGAACAGCGCAGCGAGGCTGAACAGGTACGCCAGACCCACGCCCAGGCCGATCAGCGTGTACATGTTGAGCGCCCGGTTGGCGAGCGACAACCAGAACTTCCTGAGAATGGGCCAGCCCGACCACAGCACCACCGGCGTGCCGAGCACGAACTCGATCCATCCCCGCGCCGTGGGCGCCAGGCCCAGCGGTTGCTCGATGCCAGCCATGGGCGACATCGCGAGCAGAAACAGCGGAACAGACAAGGCGGTGCCGAACCACAATCGCCGCGTCAGGTCCCGGAGCTCGGGATCGTCCTGCTCGGGCGCGCCCACCGGCACCAGCGCCATGCCGCAAATGGGGCAACTCCCCGGCGCATCGCGGAGGATTTCGGGGTGCATGGGGCAGGTGTACTGCGTCGCCTGCGGAACGGGCGGCGCGACAGGAACCAGCGCCATGCCGCATTTGGGGCAGTCGCCGGGATGATCCTGCTCGATCTCAGGGTGCATGGGGCAGGTGTAGAGCGCCGCGTTGCCCGAGGCCGATGCGTGTGCCGGCGCGCTCGCGGCATGCGAATGCGCGTGCGGAGCCGAAGCCGTGCCGGCGCCAACCGGCGCGGCCTGCCGCTCGACGTAGCGCACGGGATCAGCCTTGAACATGGCCAGGCAGCCTTCGCAGCAGAAATGGTAGGACTTGCCTTGCCAGGCAAAGGCGGGCGCCTTGGCCGGATCGACGTCCATGCCGCAAACAGGGTCCTTGGCCGAGCGCCCTGGTTGGCTCTGCCCGTGGTGCGCCGTGTGCTGGTCCATGCTGTGCTCTTTCGGTTTTTCCGTCATGCCGTGAATACTAGAACCCGTACCTAAGTACGCAGTCAAGGCCGGCTTCCCGGGCGCCTGCGCTAATGCGCCCTCGATTTTGGTCACGGTGACTGGTTGGTCGCAGAGCGGGCAGGGGTGGGCCGCGGCCGTAGGCGGGTCCGGGTCTTGGCCTGCCGCCCGCCCACGATCTGGATGACAAGGTCGACGAACGACGTCACCACCGGGTTGGTTTCGTCGCGCCGCCACGCCATGTACAGCGGCCACACCAGCCCGAGATCGACCACCTCCTTGTAGACCACCTCGCGCATGGGGGCCTGCTGCAGCGGGTGGATAAAGGCCACGCCCAGGTCCACGGACACCAGCGCCAGCATGGCCTCGGAATCGTCGGCCTGCTGGACGATGCGCGGCGAGAATCCCTTCCCCAGGCATTCGGCCAAGAGTTCGTCGTGAATCCACGGCATGCGCGCCTGGGCCAGCCAGACGAAGTCTTCCTTGGCGAGATCGGCCATGCGCAGCACCGCGCGGCCCGCCAGGCGATGCCGGCGCGGCAGGGCGATGATCATTCGGTAGGGGGCGAGCTCGACGAACCTGAGCGCGGGGTGCGCGGCGGGCGGCATGTACAGGAAGCCCACGTCCTGCGTCCGGTTGTACAGCCTGGCCACCTGCTCGGGGGAGACCAGCGTGTGCACGTCGAGCTGCACATGGGGGCGCGCCAGGCGGAACCGGCGCAGCGCCTCGGGCACCACCTGGTTTTTCACGGCAATGGCGCTGAACCCGAGGCGCAATGTCCCGACCTTGCCCTGCTGCGCCTCCTGCGCCTGCTCGCGTGCCGACTCGACCTCGGCCAGTATGCGGCGCGCGCGGTCCAGGAACACGCTGCCGGCCGGCGTGAGCCGCACGCCGCGCGGCAGGCGCTCGAAAAGGGGAACGCCCATCTCTGTTTCGAGCGCGCCCACCTGCCGCGACAGCGCCGGCTGCGCCACGTGCAGCCGCTCCGCGGCGCGGTTGAAGTTGGCTTGCTCGGCGACGGCCACGAAATAGCGCAGTTGACGCAGTTCCATGCCGGAATCGTAATGCCGGTTTGGCATCGCGGCAAGTGAAAATCAGTATTGGACGGCATAGCTTAGCCGGGCCATCATGGGCGCTCCACGCACAACAGGGCGCGGCGGCCTCATTTCTATCGGAGCAAAGACATGGCACAGACGGCGGCACGGGCGATCGAAGCGGCACCCCATGAAGCGACGGGCGCGGGCGCGGCGTGCGACCACGACGTCGTCGTGGTGGGCGCCGGCTTTGGTGGACTGTACGGCGTTTATCGTTTCCGGCAGATGGGCCTGTCGGTGCTCGGGTTCGAGGGCGGCGGCGGGGTGGGCGGGGTGTGGTACCACAACCGCTACCCAGGCGCGCGCGTGGACGTGGAGAGCTACGACTACTGCTACTACTTCTCCCAAGAGCTGTACCGCGAGTGGAAGTGGAGCGAGAAATACGCCACGCAGCCCGAGCTCATGCGCTACCTGAACCACGTGGCCGACCGTTTCGACATCCGCCGCCACTTCCGCTTCAACACCTGGGTCACCGGCGCGCAATGGAACCCGGACGCCGGCCGCTACGACGTCACCACCAGCACCGGCCTCTGCGTGACGGCCCGCTTCCTGGTCATGGCCACGGGCCAGCTCTCTGCGGCGCGCAAGCCCGAGTTCGAGGGCCTGGACCGCTTCAAGGGCGAATGGGTGCAGACCTCGCACTGGCCCGAGCGCGAGGTCAAGCTCGCCGGCCGGCGCGTGGCCGTGATCGGGACCGGGTCGAGCGGCGTGCAGACCATTCCCGAGGTAGCCAAAGTGGCCCAGCACCTGTACGTGTTCCAGCGTTCGCCGAATTTCTCGGTGCCGGCCTGGAACGGCCCCATGGACGACTCGCTGTGGCAGGAAATAAGGAAGGACGTTCCTGCGGAGCGTGAGGGACTGTACGTCCACCCCGGCTGCAGCCACATTCAGCGCGGCCTGCGGCCCGCGACGGATTTGTCGCCGCAGGAGCAGCGCGAGCTGCTGGAAGCCGCGTGGGCGCGCGGCGGCCACGGCATGGGCGCCATTTTCAGCGACCAGACGGTGAACAAGGACACCAACGACCTGGTCGCCAACTTCGTGCGCGACAAGATCCGTTCCATCGTGAAGGACCCGGCCGTGGCTGAGAAGCTCTGCCCCTTCGACCATCCCATCGGCACGCGGCGGCTGTGCGTGGACACGAACTACTACGCCACTTACAACCGCGACAACGTGACCCTGGTCGACGTGCGCGAGCACCCCATCCGGCGCCTCACCGAGACCGGCATCGAGCTTTCCGACGGCTCGCACTACGCGGTGGACCTGATCATTTTCGCACTGGGCTTTCACGCCTTCACTGCGCCGCTCAGCAATGCCGGCATCCGCAACGAGAAGGGCGAGACCCCGGCCGGGCGCTGGAAGCGCGGCCCGCGCACCCTGCTCGGCATCACCACCGCCGGATTCCCGAACCTGTTCTTCCCCACCGGGCCGGGCAGCCCCTCGGTGCTCGCCAACATGGCGCCGCAGAACGAATTCCATATCGATTGGATCGCGGACTGCATCGACTACATGCGCAAACACGGTCACCGCACCGTCGAACCCACCGTCGACGGCGAGGGCCGCTGGACGGCCCACGTCGCGGAAGTCTCGGACAAGCTCCTGCGCCGCCAGGTGAACAACTACATGGTCCACATCAACGAAGACGGTTCGCGCATTTTCATCCCCTATGTGGGCGGCATGGACCGCTTTGCCCGGCAAGCGAACGAGATCGCGGCCAAGGGCTACGAGGGCTTCAGCTTCGCCTAGCCGGGCGGCAATCGACGGGCGGAAACCCGCCTCCTCTCCAGCCATTGCATATCGGCCTCCCAAGGAGTAGCGTGTGCTCAACCTTGAGGAGGCCCCATGAACGCGCTCGAACTCGTCCAGAAGGGTTACGCCTGCTTCGGCAGCGGCGACATCCCCGGCCTGTTGCAGCTCATGTCGCCGGACATCAGTTGGCAGTTTCACGGCGACCGCGCCGCCCCCTACACCCGCCAGGTCAAGGGCACGGCGGCAGTGGCCGAGTGGTTCGGCCAGGTGGCCCAGGCCGACGACATCCAGGCCTTCGAGCCGCGCGAGTTCCTGGCCGGCCCTGACCACGTGACGGTCATCGGCCGTGAGAAGACCATCGCCCGTCCCGGCGGCAAGACCTTCGAGTGCGAGTGGGTGCATATTTGGTGGGTGAAGGGCGGCAGGATCACACGCTTCTGGGGCATGCTGGACAGCGAAGCATCAGGCCAAGCAAGAAACAAATAAGCGTCAGTGCGTATGCCGGTGGTGCAGGTCGGGCAAGTGGGGATGGAAATGCGTCAGCGCCCCGTGCTCGTGATGATGAGTATGTGGTTCGCCCGATCGCACTGACGGATCATGCGCGTGATGATGGTGCTCGTCGTGCACGTGCTCATGGGTGTGCGACATGGGTTCGTGCACGTGCCGGTGGGCGTGGTGCTCGGTGAGCAGCAGCCAGGTGGCGATGACCATGAGGGCGAGCGCAGGAACGAATATCAGGCCCGGATGTTCGCCGAATGCCACCGCGATGGCGGCGCCCACGAACGGGGCGGTGGCGAAATGGGCGCCGGTGCGGGCGCTGCCGAGGTGGCGCAGGGCCCGCACGTATAGCACCAGGCTGACGCCGTAGGCGAAGGCCCCTAACAGCAGGGCGGCAATCAGGTGGTTGGCCTGCGGAAATGTGGCGCCTATGGCCAAGGCGAGAACGACGTTGACGGCCCCCGCCACCAAGCCTTTCACCATTGCTATCCGCATGGCGTCACCGCCGGATATTTTTCGCGTGAAGTTATTGTCCAGACCCCAAAAGACACACGCTGCCACAATGGAAAGCGCTCCGATGGACAGCGGAATGCTTGTATGAGGCTGCCAGGAGAGCACCGCGCCCGCGGCCAGCATCAGCAGCGTAGCGAACCAGACGCGCCTACCCACCTGCTCGGCGAAGATGAAAGCCGCGAGCATGGTGGTGGCGACGGATTCGAGATTCAGCATCAGGGCCGCGCTGGCGGCAGGAATTTTCGCCAGACCCCACAGAAGTAATATCGGAGCCAGCACGCCACCGCACAGCACTGCAGCACCAAGCCAAAGATATTGTGGAGGCGGTGATTTGGCC
>DATNCF010000164.1:0-5888 GCA_035571675.1 Burkholderiales bacterium
CGCCGCTCATCATGGCGTTCGGCCTATTCGAAGGCGGCCGCGACTACACCATCCTTTTCGAGCGTCTTGATACCCAGCCCGTCCGCGTGGGTGCGGACCGCAACGCGCACGGCACGCCGCCGCCGGAATTGCTCGCCTACGTGGCGCGGCTGGAGGAAGAGGCGCGCCGGCATCCCTTCAACTGGTTCAACTTCTACGGTTTCTGGGATGCCTGAGCGGACCATGCGCGGGTGGTGGTGGATGGCCGCGGCCCTGCTGCCGTGGATGGCGTGCGGCCCGGCGCAGGCGCAGGCCTGGGACGTGGATCGCCTCATGCAGCAGCTCGCCGGCATTCCGGACGGCCAGGTGAGCTACACCGAAAGAAAATATTCCGCGCTGCTGTCCAATCCCGTGGTGAGCAGCGGCGTGCTGGCGTTCCACCGGCCGGACAGCGTCGAGAAGGAAATGCGCACACCCAAGAAGGAGCGCTACGCCATCGCCGGGGACGAGGTCGTCGTCACGCGCAACGGCGGCGAAAGGCGCTTCGCGCTATCCAGCCAGCCGGCGCTGGCGGCGCTCGCCGCCAGCCTGCGCGGCGTGCTGCTCGGCGACCAGGCGCTGCTGCGGCGCTATTTCAAGGTCGAGCTGCAGGGCGACGAACGCGCCTGGCGCCTTATGCTCGAACCGCTGGATGCCTCGGTCGCGCGCTACGTCACGCGCGTGTCCGTGACCGGAAGCGCGGGCCGCCTCCAGAGCATCGACACCGAAGAGGCCAGCGGCGACCATTCGCTGCTGCAGGTGCAGTGATGGCGCCGCGCCCCGGGTCCCGTTCCGCTTTCGCGCATCCCGCCGCGCGCTACGGCGTCGCGCTCGCCTGCCTGTGCGCCCTGGCCGTCGGCGCCTGGAAGAGCCTGCGCATCGAAACCGATTTCGGCGCCTTCCTGCCGCGCTCCTCGACGCTGGAGCACAGACTGCTGATTTCGCAATTGCGCGAGGGCGTGGTGTCGCGCCTCATGCTCATCGCGCTTGACGGCGCCGACGAGCAGAGACTGGCCCAGTCGAGCCGCGACCTCGTCGAGCGGCTGAACCGCGCGCCGGACTTCGACTACGCCGGCAACGGCAGCCCGGAACGCTTTCTCGAGCAGGGCGAAGTGCTGATGCGCAACCGCTACGCGCTCAGCCCCGCCGTGACGCCCGACCGGTTCACGCCGTCCGCCCTGCGCGGGGCGCTGGAAGAGCAGCTTGCCCAGCTCGCCTCGCCCATGGGCATGCTGGCGCGCCGCGTCATGGCGCGCGACCCCACCGGTGAATTCCTCGCGGTGCTGCGCGAACTGGATTCCGGCGGCGGGCCGGGGCTGCGCCAAGGCGTGTGGTTCTCGGCCGACGGCCGGCGCGCCTTCATCCTGGCGCAGACGCGGGCGGCTGGCTTCGACAGCGCAGGCCAGGCTCAGGCCATGGAGACCGTGCGCGGGTTGGCGGCCCAGGCCGCACCCGGCGTGACCCTCAGCCTCACCGGGCCGGGCGTGTTCGCGGCCGAGGCGCGGCGCCTGATCGAACGCGACGCGCGCCTGCTCAGCCTGTGCTCGGGCGGATTCATTCTCGCGCTGATGGTGTTTGCCTATCGCTCGCCGCTGGCCGTGCTGGTTATCGCGCTGCCGGTGGCGTTCGGCCTGCTGTTGGGCATGCTGCTGGTGCAGGCCGTGTTCGGCTCGGTGCACGCCCTGACCGTGGCGTTCGCGGCCACGCTGCTGGGCGAGGCCGTGGACTACCCGAACTATCTTCTGCTCAACGCGGCTCACGGCGAGCCGCTGCGCGCGGCGGCGCTGCGCATCGGGCGGACACTGGCGCTCGCCGTGCTCACCACGGTGGCAAGCGCCCTGGCTCTCGCCCTGTCGGGTTTTCAAGGCCTGGCGCAGCTCGGGGTATTGACCATGAGCGGCATCCTCGCGGCCGGCCTCGCCACCCGCTGGCTGCTGCCATGGCTGCTGCGCGTGGCGCCGGCCGTTCCGCGCCACCACGTTCCCTCCCTCACTCCGACGCCAATGCTGAAATGGGCCTCGGCAGCCGTGTTGGCCGCGCTCGCCGCAGCCGCGGCCTGGACGGCCGCGGCCGGTTCCGGCCCGTGGGAAGAAGACCTCGCCGCGCTCAGCCCGGTGCCGCCGGGCCTGCGTGAACTGGATGCTCGGCTGCGCGCCGACATGGGCGCGGCCGAAGCCGGCGTTTTCATGGCGAGCGCGGGTGCCAGCGCGGAAGCGGCGCTCGTCGAGGCCGAGCGCATCCGTCCGCTGCTCGAGCGCTGGAAAGCGGACCGCCGGATAAGCGGATACGACAGCCCGTCCTCGCTGCTGCCGGCGCGCGACACTCAGATGCGGCGGCTGGCCGCCCTGCCCGAGCCCGCCGCCCTCGAGGCTGAGCTGCGCGGCGCATTGCGCGGCCTGCCTTTTCGGCCGGACGCCTTCGCGCCCTTTGTGCGCGACGTCGCCATGGCGCGCGGTCAAGCTCCAGTCAGCCGCGCCAGCTACGATGGAACCCCTTTCGGCGCCAAGCTGCGCGCCCAAGTGATCGAACTGGACGGCCAGTGGCTGGCGGTGACCACGCTTTCCGGCGTCGCGGATGCCGCGCAACTGGCGCAAGCCGCGCAGCGGGAGGCCGGGTCGGCGAGCAGCCTCATCGATCTCAAACGTATTTCCACCCGCATGGTGGACGGCTATCGGGACGATGCGCTGCGCCAGACCGGCCTGGGCGCGCTGATCATCCTGGCGCTGCTGGCCGCCGGATTGCGTTCGCCGGCGCGCGCGCTGCGCGTGGCCGCGCCGGCGGCGGCGGGTCTCGCGGCCACCGCGGCCCTGCTGGTGCTGGCCGGCGTCAAGCTCAGCGTGTTCCACCTTGTCGCGCTGCTCCTGGTGCTCGGCGTGGGCCTCAATTACGCGCTGTTTTTCGAGCGCCCGCCGCAGGACGAAGAGGAACGGCGGCGCAGCCGGCTGTCGCTCGCGGTGTGCGCCCTGTCCACCATCGCGACCTTCGGCTTCATGTCGCTTTCGTCCACCCCGGTGCTGCATGCCTTGGGCGCCACGGTGGCGCTGGGCGCGCTGCTGTGCCTCGCATTCTCCGCGCTGTGGTCGCCTTCCGCACTTTCCATCGGCCATCCATGGGCCGCCTGACATGACCGTGCTGACCCATTCCGCTCCTTTTGTTGCGGCCTACACCCTCACCAGCGCGGCCGGCGTGGGCAAGCAGGCCACGGCGCGCGCGCTCCGCGAAGGAGCGAGCGGGCTCGAACCCAACAGCCTGGACTGGGCGGAACTGCCCTGCTGGATCGGGCGCGTGCGCGCGGCCGAAGAGGTGCGCCTGCGCGATGAACATGCCGACTTCGATTGCCGCAACCACCGGCTCGCCCTGCTGGCCCTGGAACAGGATGGATTCCTGGACGCCGTGGCCGCGGCGCGCGCCCGGCACGGCGCCGGCCGGGTGGGCGTTTTCATCGGCACCAGCACCGCCGGAATACGCTCCACGGAAATCGCCTATGGGCAACGCGACGCCCAGGGGAACCTGCCTCCTTCCTTCCATTACGCGACCGCGCACAACCTGGATGCCACCACGGAGTTCGTGCGCCGCGTGCTGGGGCTGAACGGGCCGGCCATGACCTTGTCGACAGCCTGCTCGTCGAGCGCCAAGGTGTTCTGCCTGGCCGAGCGCCTGATGCGGCTCGGCCTCATCGACGCGGCGGTGGTGGGCGGCGTGGACAGCCTGTGCCTCACTACACTGTACGGTTTCAACGCGCTTCAGCTTGTTTCGCCCGAGGCATGCCGGCCCTTCGACGCCGCGCGGCGCGGCCTGTCCATCGGCGAGGCGGCCGGTTTCGCGCTGCTCGAACGCGGCGCGGGAGAACTGCGCCTTGCCGGCTACGGCGAGACCAGCGATGCCCACCACATGTCCACGCCGCACCCCGAGGGCGACGGCGCCCGCCGCGCCATGCAGGAAGCCCTGGACCGGGCGGAGCTTGCTCCCCAGTCCATCGACTACGTCAACCTGCACGGCACCGCCACGCCGGCCAACGACCGCGCCGAAGCGCGGGCGCTGGAAGCGCTGTTCGGGCCCGCCACCCCCGTGTCCTCGACCAAGGGCGTGACCGGGCACGCGCTTGGCGCGGCCGGCATCACCGAAGCGGCCGTCTGTCTGCTGGCGCTCGAAGGCGGTTTCCTGCCCGGCGGCCCGACCACGCGTGAAGTCGATCCCGAATTGCGCTGCAACTTCCTGCTTCAGACCCGCCCGGCCCGGGTGGAGCGCGTCATGAGCAACAGTTTTGGTTTCGGCGGCAGCAACTGCGCCCTGATATTCGCGAGGGCCGCGTGATGCGCATCTACGTCGAATCGGTGGGCGTACTGGCGCCGGGATTGCCCGACTGGCCGGCCGCTCGAGCCGTGCTGTCGGGCCAGCCGTTCGTTGCGGCGCCGCTGGCGCCTCCCTCGCCCGCCGGTCTGCCTGCGGCGGAACGCCGCCGCAGCAGCCCCACGGTGCGCCTCGCGCTCGCCGCGGCGGAGCAGGCCCTGGCGGGCAGCGGCATCCGCGCCGCGGACATGGCCATGGTGTTCGCCTCAGCCGAGGCCTCGGGGCTCATCACCCATCAGCTTTGCGAGGTGCTCTCGCGCGGCGGCAAGGAGGCGCGGGAGGTTTCGCCCACGCAATTCCACAACTCCGTGCACAATGCACCGTCGGGCTACTACAGCATTGCCATGGCGGCGACGCGCGCGGCGTCCAGCGTGTGCCGCGGCCCCTGGAGCTTCGCCGCCGGGCTGCTGGCCGCCGCGACGCAGATTTGCGCCGACGCCGAGGCTATGATGTACGTCTGCTACGACAGTCCCCTTCCATTCCCTTTGTCCGCGCACTTGCCGGTGCTCGAGTCCACGGCCATCGCCATGGTCTTCACCGCCGAGGCAACGCCGCGATCCATGGCCGGATGGGCGCTCGAAATTACCGGCGAGGATAGGCTCGCGCCGTGGCCGGACTGGATGCCCGCGGCGTGGTGGGCCAACGCCTCGGCCCGCGGCTTCGACGCCCTGGCCACCCTGGCCGCGCCCGGCGGCAACGCGCGGCTGCCGCTGGCGGACGAACTGGCGCTGAACGTGACCCCATGCTAGACCGGGCCGCCATTGCCGCCCGCGTACCGCACGCCGGACGGATGTGCCTGCTCGAACGCGTGCTCGAATGGGACGCGTCGGGCATACGCTGCGCGGCCGTGTCGCACCTCCACGAGGACAATCCGCTGCGCTCGGGATCCTGTCTTCCGGTTTGGGCCGGCATCGAGTACGCGGCCCAGGCAGCGGCCGTTCACGGCGCCTTGGCCACGGGACTCGGCGAAGCGCGGCGCGGCGTGCTCGCCGCCCTGCGCGAGGTGAAGGCCGCGCGCGCGCGGCTGGACGACCTGCAGGGCGAGCTGCTGATCGAAGCCACCCGGCTGCACGATGACGCCGCCGGAGGCATCTACCGTTTCTCGTTGTCCGCCGGCGGCGAAACGGCCGGGGAGATCTTGCTGTCAGGCCGGTTCACGCTCATGTTCGCGGCACCAGGCGCCGTACGATGAAGCGCGCCCTGGTGACCGGAGGCAGCGGCGCCATCGGCGGCGCCATCTGCCGCGAGCTTGCGCGGCAGGGCCTGCACGTCGTCGTGCACGCCCACGGGCGCATGGACGCGGCCGAGGCGCTGGCGCGCGAACTGCTCGCCGGCGGCGCCAGCGCCGAAGCGGTGAGCTTCGACGTCACCCGCCACGAAGACAGCGCCCGAGCCATCGCCGCACTGCTGGGAGGCGGCCCCATCCAGGTGCTGGTCAACAATGCCGGCATTCACGACGACGCGTTGCTGGTGGCCATGGACGAGGCACGCTGGCATCGCGTCATCGCCGTCACCCTGGA
>DATNCF010000165.1:0-13780 GCA_035571675.1 Burkholderiales bacterium
CGCAACGGAACCTAGGCCTGCCGACCCTGCGCGTGGCGGCGCGCGAACAGGAAGAACACCGTGCAGCCCGAGCAGCCGCCGATGGCCATGATGTAGCCGATGGTGGCCGGCGTGCCGTCGTACAGCCAGCCGCCCAGCCACACGAAGAATCCGGCCCCGATCATCTGCATGCTGCCCACCAGGCCCGAGGCCACACCGGCGATGTCGGGCAGCGGGTGCAGGGCGCCGGCGATGGCGTTGGAGAACACCATGCCCAGCACGAAAGTGTAGAACAGCATGGGCACGATCATGAGCGCGATGCCGAGCGCCCCGCGCTGCCCGGTGTGCGCCGCGATCAGCGTGCCGGCCAGCACCGCGAGGCCGGAGGCGCAGTTCACCGACACCGCCACGGTCAGCGAACGCCGTATGGACCAGCGCAGGGCGAGGCGCCCCGAGGCCCAGGAGCCCACCATCATGGCCACGGCCGTGACGGCCAGGAACCAGCCGTAGTTGGAGCTGGACACGCCGAAGGTTTTCATTAGCACGAACGACGAGGTGGCGCTGTAGCCGAACTGCGCGCCGTTGATCAGGCCGATGAGCGAGGCCAGGGCCAGGCAACCCGGCGTGGTAATGAAGCGCCTGCAGTTGGAAAACCATTGCGCCAGCCGCGTGGCGCCGTGGTCTTTCTCCCGGATGCTCTCAGCCAGCAGCGCCGCGGCGAAGGCGAGCGACGCGAGGCTGGCGACGGACAGCGCCGCGAATACACCGCGCCAGCCGGTCAGGATGAGCAGCCAGCCGCCCGCCAGCGGCGCCAGCAGGGGCACCGCCCCGTTCATGATGGTGAAGCGCGACAACATGCGCACGCCCTCGCGCCCTGAGAACAGGTCGCGCACCATGGCGCGCGCAATCACGGAGCCGCCGGCCGCGGCGACGCCCTGCAACAGGCGCAGGCCGATCAGCCAGCCGATGCTGGGCGCGAGCGCGCATCCCAGCCCGGTCAGGCCGTATAACGCCAGGCCGCCCAGCAGCACGGGCTTGCGGCCGAAGCGGTCGGACAGTGTGCCGTACAGGAGCTGGCTGGCGGCGATGCCGGCCAGGAAGGCGCTGATGGTGAGTTGCGCGTCGGCCGAATCCACGCCGTAGTCGGCGGCGATGGAGGGCAGCGCGGGAAGGGTGATGGCGATGCCGAGCAGTTGCAGGCTGAGGATGCAGGACAGAAGCAGGGTGAACGGAGCGGAGCCGGGTTTCAGGTGCTGCAAGGAAATCTTTCGAGGCTGATGGTCGCCCCCGATGTTACCGGTTGCCGGTTACGGGTATACCGGTTTGGTTACCGTGGAGTTGGGCGCGGCGAAGGCCGCCGCGATCAGGGCTGTTCCGGATACTCGGCCACGCTGCGGGCGACGTGCCCAGATCACGCTAGCCACATCGCGGGCGACGTGCCCATATCACGCTGGCCACATCGCGGGCGACGTGCCCAAGGGCCCCGCGGGCAGATCCCAGCGCATGGGCACGCCGTCGATGCTGAGCGGCGGCAGGAGCCGCTTGGCCTTGCCCCAGGCCGTGTGCTCGATATCCGGCGACAGGTCGGCATCACCCGCCGGAGCCAGGGTTTGCGCCTGCGACGCAGTGGGATAGCCGGCCAGGAATTCGGCGGTGCGCGCAAGCGACAGCCGCGCTTCGAAGCCGCGCCCATCGCGCGCCCTCTGCCCCAGTCCGACCAGCGCCGCGGCGGCCATGAGGTAGCCCGTGGCGAAGTCCAGCGCCTGCACCGGCAGCGGAATGGGCTTGTCGGCCTGGGCGGCGCGCATGCCCTGGGCGGCGATGCCGCAACTCATCTGCACCAGGCTGTCGAAGCCGCGCCGTCCCGCCCACGGCCCGGTGTATCCGTAGGCACACAGCGACACATCCACGAGGCCGGGCGCGATTTGCCTGCGCGCCTCGGGGCCCAGGCCCAGCCCTTCCAGCGCGCCGGGGCGGTAGCCATGCACCAGCACGTCCGCACCAGACAGCAGCGCCTGGAATGTTTCGCGGTCCTCATGACGATGCAGGTCGAGCCGCGCGCAGCGCTTGCCCAGCGTGATCTCGGGCACCACGCCGGGCTCGTCCCAGTGCGGCGGGTCGATGCGCAGCACCTGCGCGCCGTAGCCGGCCAGGAAGCGCGTGCCCACCGGCCCGGCCAGCACGCGGGTGAGGTCGAGCACGCGCACGCCCCGCAGCGGGCGCTCGGGCGGCCCGAGGCGCAGCGCCCGGGTAGCGGCGCGGACGCGGGTCGCGATCAACGGTTCGGCCGAAACGGCCTTGCCCTGCGCATGCGCCATCCATTCCTCGCGCGTGAACATCTGCGCCGCGCACCCGCCGGCCGCGACGAGGGCCGCTTCGAGGTCGGCCTTGCGCAGGCCGGCGATGGCGCGCTGAAAGGCCGCACGCTCGCCGCTGCCGGCTGCGAAGCCCAACACCCGCTCGGCCGCGCGCCGGTGGTGAGGCGCGTTGGTGTGCAGCCGTATCCAGCCGTCGGCGGCCCGGTAGTCGCCCGCCACCGGGTCCCACACCGGCGGCAGTTCCCAGCCCTGCGGCCGGATGGACATCTGGAACCACAGCGAGGCCAGGCGCCGGTCCACGGTGACATGCGGGCGCAGCGGCAGCAGATTGGAGAGGGCGGCGCCCGCGGCGCCCACCGAGGCGGCGGCGAGTTCGCTCACGGCATACACCGAGGGCAGGTCGCCCGCGCCGGCGATGACGGGGCTGGGCAGGTGCGGGTCCAGGGCGCGCATCAACTGGTTCAGCATGATGTCCTCCGATGTTGTGGGAACAGCTTGAACCGGCCTAGAATGGAAATCAATCTTGATCGAAAAGGATCAATGTTGATGAAATGGATCAATGCCGACGCCGCCCTGGCGCTGCTGGCGGTGAAGCCGCAGACGCTCTATGCCAGCGTCAGCCGCGGCCGCATCCGGGCCCGTCCCAGCCCGGTCGACTCGCGCCGCAGCGAGTACCTCGGCGAGGACGTGCGGCGCGTGGCCGCGAGCCGGAGCGGCCGGCGCAAGGCCGGCAGCATCGCGGCGGCGGCCATCGGCTGGGGCGACCCGGTGCTGCCCTCTGCGCTGTCCACGGTGGAGGCGGGCCGGCTGTACTACCGCGGGAGCGACGCGGCCGCGCTCGCCGAGCGCGCGCGCCTCGAGGACGTGGCGGCGCTGCTGTGGGACAGCCGCGAAACGCCGGGCCCGCGCTTCGTGGCGGGCGCGGCCCGCCCACTCGCGGGCGACGTCAGGCAGCGCGCGCTGGGGGCCATGGCGGCGCTGGCGGCCAAGGCCGCCCCCAGCCTCGGCCGCGACATGGCGGCCCTGCGCGCCGACGCCGGCGAGGTGGTGGGCACGCTGGCGCTGGCCTTCACCGGCACGCGTCCTGCGCGCTACCTGCCCCTGCACGAAGCGCTGGCCCGGGCTTGGCGCCGGCCGCGCGCGGCCGACCTGCTGCGCCGCGCCCTGGTGCTGCTCGCCGACCATGAACTGAACGCCTCCACTTTCGCCGTGCGCGTGGCCGTGTCCACCGGTGCCTCGCTCGCCAACGGCGCGCTGGCCGGCATGGCGGCGCTGGCCGGCCCCTTGCATGGCGGCGCCGCGGCCGAGGTGGGCTCATTGGCGCAGGCGCTGCTCCCGGCCGTTCGCGGCCCCGCCCATCCAACCGCCGCGGACGCCGTGGTGCGCGCCCGGCTGGAGGCGGGGCCGCTGCCCGGCTTCGGACATCCGCTTTACCCCGGCGGCGACGTGCGCGCCCAGGCGCTGCTGGGGCGCTTCAAGGTGCCGGAGGAATTCTCGCTGTTGGCCGATTCGGTGCGCCGCCTGAGCGGCGAGTCGCCCAACGTGGATTTCGCCTTGGCCGCCCTGGGCGTGGCCTGCGACCTTCCGCGCGACGCGCCGCGCGCGCTGTTCGCGCTGGCGCGCTCGGTTGGCTGGATGGCGCACGCCATGGAGCAGCGCGAGCACGGCCGGCTGATCCGGCCGCGGGCGCGCTACGTGGGTCCGCCGCCCGGCCTGGTCGATCCGCGGCAGACCAGGTGAACCGCGTCCTCGGCAAATGCATGCATGTGACCGGGCACTTTGGGACGGGGATTCGGTTACGCTAATACCATGGCTTCATCTTCCACTGATGTCGGCTACTTGCGGGCGCTGTCGGTGTACTCCAGATCGGCTTTTGCGCTGGCGCTGATTGCCGCGCTGTGCGCGCTGGCCTCGGGTCCCGGCACGCGTTTCGGCTGGTGGGGCTTCCGCGCCGGCTTCGAGACCCTGCGCTGGGCGGCCACGGCGGGCGGCATGGCGGCCGTGCTGTGCGCGGTCGGCGTGCTGTGGGGCCTCAAGGCGGCCCAGGGGCGCGGCGTGGCGTTGTGCGTCATGGGGCTGTTCATCGGCTTGCTGACCTTTGGGCTGCCGCTGCCCTGGCTGCACGGCCGCGACCACCTGCCGGCCATCCACGACATCAGCACCGATACCCAGGACCCGCCGCGCTTCGTCGCGCTGGCCCCGGTGCGCGCCAGCGCGCCCAATGGCGCCCAGTACGGCGGCCCGGCCGTGGCCGCGCAACAGCGCGCCGCCTATCCCGACATCGTGCCCATGAGCCTGGCGGTCGATCCCAAGGAAGCCATGGCCGAATGCCTGCGCGTGGCCAAGTCCATGGGCTGGGACATCGCGCCCGGCCAGCCCAGCGGGCTCACCTTGGAAGCGAGCGACAGCACGCTGTTCTTCGGCACGCGCAGCGATATTGTCGTGCGCGTCACGCCCGTGGGCACGGTGAGCCGCGTGGACGTACGCTCGGTGTCGCGCACCGGGCGCGGCGACCTTGGGGTGAACGCGGGGCGGATACGCGACTTCTACCGGCTGCTGGCGCGCTTGCAGCCGTAGCACAGGTTTCATCCAGACCATCCGGCCGCGATCCCGGCGTCCGCGCGGCAAGCCGCTGGCCTCACCCCTAACCGTCGGTCTCGTTCACCATCCGGAGCGCCGAGAGGTCGGAGCGTAGCCCCTCCGGCGTGACGAAATGCAATGCCTGGAAACCGGTCGCACGGCCCGCCGCCACGTTCACCGCCGAGTCGTCGATGAACACTGTACGAGCCGGGTCGAGGGCGCAGCGCTCGATGGCGTGGGCATAGATGCGCGGGTCGGGTTTGATCAGGCCGACGTGTCCTGACACCACGATGTGCTCGAACAGGGACAGGGTCGGGCAGGCCGCCAGCGCCAAGGGGAAGGTCTCGGCCGAAAAATTGGTCAGGGCGTACAGGCGCGTGCCGCGCGCCTTCAGTTCGCGGACAATGCGCGCCGTGCCCTTGATCTCGCCGCGCAGCATGTGCGGCCAGCCTTCCAGCCACCGGGCAATGAGATGGGCGTGGCGGGGATGCAGGCGCTGGCGCTCGGCCATGGCCTGGGCGGCCGGCTTGCCGCCGTCCATTTCCACAATCCATTGCATGGGGACGACTTCCGACAGGAAATGCTCGAGCGCGCTCGGATCGGCGAAGTGGCGCGCGTAGAAATAGCGCGGATCCCAGTCGAGCAGCACCTTGCCCAGGTCGAACAGCGCCGACTCAGGCATGAAAATGGGACGGCGCTGCCACCGGCCAACCCTTTCGATCGGCTTTTTTTCCAGGAACTTGAATCGTTCGCGTCCTGGCGGCGGCGCGATCGTGCAATGGTTTTGACATAACTTTCATCATCAC
This sequence comes from Burkholderiales bacterium, assembly GCA_035571675.1. Lineage (GTDB taxonomy): Bacteria > Pseudomonadota > Gammaproteobacteria > Burkholderiales > SG8-39 > CAIYPG01. The sequence continues at coordinate 5,684 of DATNCF010000165.1, forward strand.
AGTGCGGCCTTACCCGTCCGGGCACCAAGACGGTGCCGTATGCTATTGCAATTTCACTGCGTCCTGTCTTAATTGTTTGATAAAAAAGAAATTTTATTCACGGGTTAAACATCCCGCGTTGGTATGTTTCCTGCGTGCGCCGGTTTCCTCACGGAGACGTGATCATGGCGCAAATTCCTTTTTTGCAGAGTGTAGCGAACCACCACTTCAAGGGCGATCAGCAGCGCTTTCTCACCACGCTGCTGGAGCAACTGGAAGGCATGGTGTACCGCTCCCGCGACGACGAGCACTGGACCATGGAGTTCGTGAGCGTGGGCTGCACGAAGCTCACCGGCTACAGGCCCGAGGATCTGCTGCTGAACAGCCGCGTCTCGTACGAGGAAATCACGCACCCCGACGACCGCGCGCGGGTGCGCGGCGACATCCACCGCGCCATCGCCCAGCGCCGCGGGTTCGAGTTCGAATACCGCATCCTGCACGCCGACGGCTCGGTGCGCTGGGTGTGGGAGCGCGGCGCCGGCATCTTCCGCGATAACGGCAGCCTGGAGGCCATCCAGGGCTTCATCGAGGACATCACCCTGTGGCGCCGCAACGAGGAGGCGCTGCGCGAGGCCGAGACCCGCTACCGCGGCATATTCGAGAACGCCGTCGAAGGCATTTTCCAGACCACGCCCGACGGCCGCTACCTCAGCGTCAACCCGGCGCTGGCGCGCATGTACGGCTACGACTCGCCCGAGTCCATGGTGCAGGCCTTCAAGGACATAGGACGCCAGCTCTACGTCAACCCCGAGCGGCGCGCCGAGTTCGTGCGCCTGGTGCGGGAGACCGGCGTGGTCGGCAATTTCGAGTCGCAGATATACCGCCGCGACGGCGAGGTGATCTGGATTTCCGAGAACGCGCGCGAGGTGCGCAACGCCGACGGCGTGGTGCAGTTCTACGAGGGCACGGTGGAGGACGTGACCGCGCGCAAGAGCTACGAGTCGCAGCTCACCTACCAGGCCACCCACGACGCCCTCACCGGCCTGCCCAACCGCACCCTGTTCGCCGACCGCCTGCACCAGGCCACGCTGTTCTCGGGGCGCGAGGGCACGCGCGTGGCCGTGGTGTTCGTGGACCTGGACAATTTCAAGTACATCAACGACAGCCTGGGCCATGAGGCCGGCGACACCATGATCCGCGCCATGGCGTCGCGGCTGGCCTCGTGCGTGCGCGAAAGCGACACCGTGGCGCGGCTGGGCGGCGACGAGTTCGTGCTCATGCTGCAGGGCGTGCAGCCCGGCGACGCCATGATTTCGCTGGCCATGAGCCGCGTGCTGGAAGAGGTGAGCCGGCCGCTCAACCTGCGCGGGCGCGACCTCACCGTGACCTGCAGCATCGGCGTGGCCATCTACCCCGACGACGGGGCCGACACCGACACCCTGCTCAAGCACGCCGACGCCGCCATGTACCAGGCCAAGCAGAGCGGGCGCAACAACTTCCAGTTCTTCACCGCCGCCATCAACCGCCGCGTGCAGGACCGCCTGGAACTGGAACACCGCCTGCGCCAGGCCGTCGAGCGGCAGGAATTCCTGCTGCACTACCAGCCCAAGCTGGACCTGAAAAGCGGCGCCATCGTGGGGGCCGAGGCGCTGATCCGCTGGCAGGCGCCGCAGCAGGGACTGGTGTCGCCGGTGCGCTTCATTCCCGTGGCCGAGGAGACCGGGCTCATCGAGCCCATCGGCGAGTGGGTGCTGGAGACGGCCTGCCGCCAGACCCTGGCGTGGCAGGAGAAGGGCCACGGCCCGCTGACCGTGTCCGTGAACGTGTCGCCGCGCCAGTTCCGCAACACCGAACTGCCAGGCATCGTGGCTTCCATCCTCGAGCGCACCGGCGTCGATCCGGCCAGCATCGAGCTGGAAATCACCGAGAGCTGTCTGGCTGCCGACCCCGTGCGCTTCATCGCCACGCTGCAAAGCCTCAAGCGTCTGGGTGTTCAGATCGCCATTGACGACTTCGGCGTGGGCTATTCCAGCATGGCCTATCTCAAGTCGTTTCCCCTTGACCGCCTGAAGGTGGACCGCACCTTCGTCACCAGCCTGGCCACCAGCGAAAAGGACCGGGCGATTTTCAAAGCAATACTTTCATTAGCCCACAATTTGGGATTGCAGGTCGTCGCAGAAGGCGTTGAAACCGCCGATCAGTATTATTTTCTGCGCGACATCGGCTGCGAAGAAGTACAAGGCTTCTACTTCAGCATGCCTTTGCCGGCAGCCGACTTTGAGCGCCTTCTTCAGCACTGAGCGCGGTCTGATTGAAGAAAAACAATCTGGTTCATTCGGTAGTCTTGTTCCACGGGCCGCGCCCTTCGCACACGTTCGAGCCGGATGACCGTTCTGTTCTTCTTCTACAATTCCGCAGTCATATGCCTGTAACACGTCCTCGATAAAAGCGTTCGCTTAGCCGGGGTTTCTCCGGCCCTCTTCGCCGTGGGCACCCAGGGCGGACTGTGTGCCCTGCGGTCAGGTGGTTTTCAGGGATCGGTGGGACCAGGGCGAGTAAACTCGGGCGGTCTCTTACGCCCTCACTTTTCACCTGGTCGCCCGATGAGCAACAAACGGCAATTTTTTCCGCGCCAGGTCATCGAGGCCGGCGGCAACCGCTGGGACTGGGCGCTGCTGCCCCTGGCGCTGGCGCTGCTCGTCCTGCTGGCCTACGCGGCCCAGCAGATGACCCGCCCCTACGAGTTGGGCGAGGTGCTGCCGCTCACGCTCGACCCGCTGTATCTGCCTTACTACCTGCTGCGCACCACGCTGCGCATGTTCATCGCCCTGGCCGTGTCCATCCTGTTCAGTTGCGCCTTCGCCGCGGTCACGACCAAGTACCGCGCCGCCGAGAAGGTGCTGGTGCCGCTGCTGGACATCCTGCAGTCCATTCCCATCCTGGGCTTCCTGTCCATCACGGTCACGGCCTTCATCGCGCTGTTCCCGGGCAACCTGCTGGGCGTGGAGTGCGCGGCCATTTTCGCCATCTTCACTTCGCAGGCCTGGAACATGGCCTTTTCCGCCTATCAGGGCTTCCGCAGCGTGCCCGCCGAGCTGGCCGAAGCGGCGCGCGTGTTCCGGCTGTCGGCCTGGCAGCGCTTCTGGCGCCTGGAGCTGCCCTTCGCCATGCCCGGCCTGCTGTGGAACATGATGATGTCCATGTCCGGCGGCTGGTTCTTCGTGGTGGCGTCGGAGGCCATCTCGGTGTCCAACCAGAACATCAAGCTGCCGGGCATCGGCTCCTACATCGCGCTCGCCATCGAGCAGCGCGACCTGGGCGCCATCGGCTGGGCCATGCTGGCCATGCTGATCGGGGTGCTGATCTACGACCAGCTGTTCTTCCGGCCGCTCCTGGCCTGGGCCGACAAATTCCGCTTCGAGGAGTCGGGCGCCGAGGAGGCGCAGGAATCCTGGCTGCTCAATTGGCTGCGCCGCACCGAGCGCGTGCAGGGCCTGTCCACGGCGTTTGGCCGCCTGCTGGAGCGCTCCTTCGGCCTGTTCCGCGTGCGCTTCGACGGCACGTCGGTGCGCGCCCGTCCGAAACCGGCGTCGCGCCTGCCCGAGCGCATATGGGACGCCTGCGTGGCCGCCATCATTTTCTACGCGCTGTGGACGCTGGGGCATTTCATCCACACCGAAGTGGGCTGGGCCGACGTGGCGCGGGTGTTCGTGCTCGGTTTCTACACCATGCTGCGCGTGGTCATCCTCATCGCCCTCGCGGCGCTGATCTGGATACCCATTGGAGTGAAGATCGGCATGAACCCCAGGCTGGCGGCGCGCTCGCAGGCCATCATCCAGTTCCTGGCCGCCTTCCCGGCCAACCTGATGTTTCCGGTGGCGGTGCTGGTGCTGGTGCGTTTCCACCTCAACCCCGACATCTGGCTGTCGCCGCTCATGATCCTGGGCACGCAGTGGTACCTGCTGTTCAACGTCATCGCCGGCGCATCCAACGTACCCACCGAGCTGCGCTACGCGGCGCAGAACCTGGGGCTCACAGGCTGGCTGAAGTGGCGGCGCTACCTGCTGCCGGCGATTTTCCCCAGCTTCGTGACCGGCGCCATCACCGCCTCGGGCGGGTCGTGGAACGCCAGCATCGTGGCCGAGTACGTCACCTGGGGCGACACCACGCTGGAGGCGCACGGCATCGGCAGCTACATCGCCGAGAAAACAGCAACAGGGGATTTTCCGCGCATTGCTCTTGGCATTGCCGTGATGTGCCTGTTCGTGATGGGGTTCAACCGGTTTGTGTGGCGCAAGCTATACGAAATGGCAGAAAATCGGCTGCATTTCTAGTTTTTCGTGGAGGCAGGTTGCTTGTTTCACGAGGCTTCCCGCTCCGCGGGAAGGGGCTTTGACCTCGCGAGATTTTGACGACGAAGCGCCGGGCTAGACTCTCCCCGCGGAGCGGGGAGCATCGAGAAAAATTTAACGCAACACCGACCCACAATGAGGAAACGGTAGCCGAAGTGCAGAATAATGTCACTGCAAGCGATCTGGCCCAACCCGCAAGCGCTACTTCTTCGCCAGCCCCAGTTATAGAACTAAAATCGGTTGGCAAGTCGTTCATGTCCGCGGACGGCACCCACCGCTCGGTGCTGGAGAACGTGGACTTCTCGCTCAACGAGGGCGAGATCGTGGCGCTGCTCGGCCAATCGGGCTCGGGCAAGTCGACCATGCTGCGCATCATGGCCGGCCTCATCCCGGCCGACAAAGGCCAGGTGCTGTACCGCGGCCTGCCGCTGTTCGGCCCCGCGGCGGCGGTGGGCATGGTGTTCCAGTCGTTCGCGCTGTTCCCCTGGCTGACGGTGCAGAAGAACGTCGAGCTGGGGCTGGAGGCCAAGGGCATGGACCCGGCCGAGCGCGAGCGCCGCGCCGAGGCCGCCATCGAGTTGATCGGGCTGTCGGGCTTCGAGGGCGCGCTGCCGCGCGAGCTGTCGGGCGGCATGCGCCAGCGGGTGGGCATCGCGCGCGCCCTGGTGCTGGAGCCCGAGGTGCTGCTCATGGACGAGGCCTTCTCGGCGCTGGACGTGCTCACCGGCGAGCGCCTGCGCGACGACATCCTGGAACTGTGGCAGTCGCGCCAATTGCCCACCAAGGCCATTCTGGTGGTGTCGCACAACATCGAGGAGGCCGTGATGATGGCCGATCGCGTGCTGGTCTTCTCCAGCAACCCCGGCCGGGTGCAGAGCGAACTGCCCATCAGCCTGACGCGGCCGCGCGAAGTGGAAAGCGCCGAGGTGCGCGCGCTCATCGACAACGTATATGGGTTGATGACGGCGGGCGCGGGGCGCGCCGGCCGCGTCACCGCCAAGGAAGTGAAGCTGCAGCTCGGCGACCGCCTGCCCCAGGCCGACATCCAGCGCATGGAGGCCATCCTGGAGCGGCTGGCCGACGACCCCTACCGCGGGCGCGCCGACCTGCCCAAGCTGGCCGAGGAAACCGAGCTGAGCGACCAGGAGTTGTTCACCGTGGCGAGCGCCCTGACGCTGCTGGGTTTCGTGCAGCTCGACCAGGGCGACATCATCATCACGCCGCTGGGAGAGCAATACGTCCGCGCCGGCAACGCCGAGCGCCAGGCCATGTTCGGCGTGCAGCTTCTGGAGCATGTGCCGCTGGTGGCCTACATCCGCCAGGGCCTGGAGCAGGACCCCTCCCACGACCTGAGCGAGGAATTGTTCTTGAGGTTGCTGCGCTTCACGCTCAACGAGGCCGATGCGCAATCGGCGCTCAGGGTGGCCATCGAGTGGGGGCGCTATGGCAACCTGTTCGAATTCAACTACAACACCGGGGTGATTTCGTTTCCCGAGGATGAGCATCCGGATGAGGATTTTTAGAGCTACATTTATTACAAGAAAGCGTGGTCTGTCTCATAGGGGGAGGGAGTCAGTGGGCGGGCCGCTTGGGATTCCCTTGATGCTTACAGTCCCCAAGCCTCTACACAAGCGCCCGCCCGACAATCTCCGCCACATCCTTCGACAACCCTTGCTTGTCGCGGATGCGCTCCAGTGCCGCCCGCGCATGCACCCGCCGGTGATGGTCAAAACGCTTCCAGCGGTCGAACGCCCGTGCCACCCGCGCCGCCACCTGCGGATTCAACTCATCCAACTCGATGATCCGGTCGGCGGCAAACGCATAGCCTGACCCGTCCGCGGCATGAAAGCGCACGTGGTTGGCGCAAAAGCTTCTGATCAGCGCATACACCTTGTTGGGATTGCGGATGTCGAAGGCCGGGTGCGTCGTCAAACGCTTCACTTCGTCCAGCGTGCCGGGCAGGCGCGACAGCGCCTGTGCCGACAGCCACTTGTCCATGACCAGCGGCTCGTCCTTCCAGCGCTGGTAGAAGGCCTCCAGCACCTCGGTGCGCTCTGGCGCTTCGCTGTTGGCAAAGGCGGTGAGGGCGGCCATCTGGTCGGTCATGTTGTCGGCCGATTTGAACTGGGCCAGGGCGCGCTCGCGGATGCCGGCGTCGTCCAGTTCCATGAGCAGGGCCATGCACAGGTTCTTGAGCGCGCGTTTGGCGGCCGATGCCGAATCGGGCGAGAACGGGCCCTTGCTCTCGCAGATATCCCAGGTGAGCATGAGCGCCACCTTCAGCTCTCGAGCCAGGCGGCGGCGCAGGGTGAGGCGCGCGACGTGCAGGCTGTCGGGGTCCACGCTGTCCATCTGCTCGGCCAGCCAGGCCTCGGCGGGCAGCGCCAGCGCTTCGGCGGCGAAAGCCGGGTCGCCCCCGGTTCTATTGGAGTCGCCTCTGGCTCCATTCGACTCGCCTCCGGCTCGGGTGGCATCGGCCAGGACGCGCCCGAAGGCATGCACGAAGTCGTCGGGAATGTCCATGGCGCCGCCGTCGCGCAGTGCCTCGGCGCCGCGCAGGATGAGCTTGGCGGCGAGCTGCTGGCCCGCTTCCCAGCGGTTGAAGGAATCGCTGTCATGGCCAATGAGGTGGGCGAGGGCGGCCTCGCTGTAGTCGTATCTCAGGATCACCGGCGCGGAGAATTCACGCAGCAGCGACGGTACCGGCCGCGCCGGCACGTCCTCGAACACCAGGCGCTGCTCGGGCTGGGTGATGCCGATGACACGCGTGCCGGCCACGGCTTGTGATTCGCCTTCGAGCCGCAGCGGATAGTCGCTGCCCTCGGGCGACACCAGCCCCAGGGCCAGCGGAATGTGGAAGGCCAGCTTCTCGGCCGACTCGGGCGTGGGCGGGCAGCTCTGGCGCACCGTCAGCGTATACCGGCGCGATGCCGCGTCGTAGTCGTCGCTGATGTCGAGCCGCGGCGTGCCGGCCTGGTCGTACCAGCGCTTGAATTGCATGAGGTCGACACCCGAGGCGTCGGCCATGGCGGCGACGAAATCATCGCAGGTCACGGCCTGCCCGTCGTGGCGCTGGAAATACAGGTCCATGCCCTTGCGGAAGTTCTCCGCGCCGATCAGGGTGTGGATCATGCGCACCACCTCGGCGCCTTTTTCGTACACCGTGGCCGTGTAAAAATTGCTGATTTCCATGTAGGACTGCGGGCGCACGGGGTGCGCCATGGGGCCGGCGTCCTCGGGGAATTGCGCGCCGCGCAGGCCGCGCACTTCCTGGATGCGCTGCACCGGGCGCGAATAGGTGTCGGCGCCGTATTCCTGGTCGCGGAACACCGTCAGGCCTTCCTTGAGCGAGAGCTGGAACCAGTCGCGGCAGGTGACGCGGTTGCCTGTCCAGTTGTGGAAGTATTCGTGGGCCACCACGCGGTCGAGCTGCATGAAGTCGATGTCGGTGGCCGTGTCGGGCCGCGCCAGCACGTACTTGGTGTTGAAAATGTTGAGGCCCTTGTTTTCCATGGCTCCCATGTTGAAGTCGCCCACGGCCACGATCATGTACTGATCGAGGTCCAGTTCCAGCCCGAACACATCCTCGTCCCACTTCATGGCGCGTTTCAGCGCCTGCATCGCGAAGCCGCACTGGTCGAGCTTGCCCGGGTCGACGTAGATGGCCAGCTTCACCTCGCGGCCCGAGCGCGTGGTGAAACGGTCTTCCAGCACATCGAGCTTGCCCGCCACCATGGCGCAGAGATAACAGGGCTTGCGGAACGGG